>NZ_JBOEFX010000026.1:0-73377 GCF_050633125.1 Lewinella sp. | reverse complement strand
CTCCTGTGATGTCTCTTGTAATCGGGCTGCCTGAAATCACTTGCTTATCGGCCTCAAAAGCCGTCAAATCAGGAGAAATAATCTCCCAGGTTTGCCCATCATTCTTGGTGCGGTGTACGTACTGCGAAGTGTGATAAACCACGTCGGGGTTGTGAGGAGAAACATGAATAGGCGACACGCGCTGGAAGCGAAACTCCAGGTCTTTGGGGTTGTGTCCATACATATTGGAAGCTCCCACATAGTAGGAACGCTCTACGCCGGTACGCTTGTCGAATACACCGAAGCGGCCTTTACAATTACTGTAAACGATGTTGTGATTGCCGGGTTTTGGTACCGCAGGGCCCGTTTCGCAACCACCTGTATTAATGACCCAGCCCATACCAGCCGCTTGCCGCGAATCTGGTGGAAGGCTAGGCACTGCAATGGTCGTGTAATTGTCCTGTTGCCCACCATACAGCCAGTAAGGGAACTGATCATCTACTTCGACTTGGTAAATCTCGGCAGTGGGCTGATTAAACTGCGTCGACCAGGTTTGTCCACCATTATGGGTGACGTTTGCACCACCGTCATTGGCCTGAATAAACAGCTGAGGGTTGTCTGGGTTGATCCACATATCGTGGCTATCTCCGTGCGGAGGATTCATGCGTTGCCAATCTTTTCCGCTATTATCTGAACGGTAATACCCCGTAGCCAAGGAGTAAACTACCTCACAATCTTGAGGATTGACCCGAATATTGGTATAATAAAAAGGACGCGACCGAAGGCCACCAAAATCCGATACTTGCGTAAAGGAAGCCCCCTGATCAACCGATTTATACAGTCCTCCTTCTTTATTTGGTGCCTCTACCAATGCATAAACGACACGAGAATCGGCCGGACAGACAGCTACATCAATTTTACCAATTAGGTTACCGGGTAAACCTTTGGTGATTTTATCCCAAGTATCTCCACCATCGACCGATTTATAGATACCACCTTCCTCTGCTGTTCCACCGCTGATGATTGTCCAAGGCTTACGGACGGCTTTCCAGGCGGTGGCAAAGAGGATATTCGGATTTCCTGGCAGCATTTCCACATCGGAAAAACCTATTTCATCAGAAAGGTAAAGTACCTTCTCCCAACTACGTCCACCATTACGGGTACGGAATATACCACGTTCGCTGTTTGCCTGAAAAGGCTGCCCAATGCCTGCTACGAAAACTGTATTATGATCTTCTGGGTGAAGGATGAGGGCACCAATTTGGCCAACCCTTTCTAGTCCGACGGGCGACCAGGAATTGCCAGCATCAATAGATTTGTAAACGCCTTTGCCTACGATCACATTGCTACGCAAACCATCAGAACCAGTACCGGTATAGACAATATTAGGATCTTTTTGCGCAACGGAAATAGCACCTATAGAAGGTGTGGGCAGGAAGCCATCACTGACATTATGCCAGGAAGTACCGTAATCGGTTGTTTTCCAAATCCCCCCTCCTGTGGCTCCGAGATAGAAGGTGCCCGGCTCCATAGCTGTGCCTGCTACCGCCGTTACTCTGCCACCACGAGTAGGGCCGACTGCGCGGTATTGCAGTACGTCCAGCGATGGTTGTGCGTAAACAAAAGCTATCTCAAAAAAAGAAATGACTATCGTGAATAAGAAGGTCGATAATAATCGCATGCGAATTTGGTATATGGTGAACAGATGGGATCGGAAGATAAGAAGAAATCAAAATTTACCAGTACCTTTATTCTCTATTATGTACCAATTTGCTTTCTATGTCTTTTCCTCCGGAGCCTTCCGAAAGTAATATCAGCGGCATTTATAATTATTGTTTTCGCTGGTGCGAACGCTGTCCTTTTACGGATCGTTGCGGCAATTACCAGCTCCTGGATGAACTGGATGAAGATCACCATAGAAAGAAGGTTCAACGCGTATTCCGGCAAGTACCTCTACTTTTCACCGACGTACTAAATGCACTGAAAAAATCGTGCGAACGAGCAGATTACGATTGGGAAGATATTAAATGTGACGTAGACCAAGAGGTCGTTGCTAGTTCGGAAACATCCCTGCGAGAGCTGGATCAGCTTTCCCGACAATTTACCATTGCGCTCTTGCGCTGGTTTGGCGAATATCGCAATCAGGAAAAACCCATCAGCTGGCATGATGCTCAGGAAATATTACAATGGTATGGTGCCCTTCTTTCGTCAAAGACCCACCGAGCAGTCAATTCCCTGGAAGAGCCCTGGCCTGACATGCCGCCCGACAATAGCGCCGAAGGCATAACTAGCGACGGAAATGGTAGTGCCAAGATTGCACTACTAGCCATGGCACGCTGTTTGGCCGCGATATCCGTTATGCTTCAAGAGCCCGCAGATTTTGAAGAAGAGCTCCTCACCTTCACACTCGATATCTTGCGGATGCAACAAGCACTGCGCCACTTTTACCCTTATGTGAACGCCTTTGAAAGAGTCGCCTTTGATGAAGAAGAATACCAGGAAGAGATAGAGGCATTTTATGAAGGTTACCTCCCGCTTGACCCCTTCCGTGATGGCCCCTGGACGGCAGTAGGTAGCCGCGCACCACAAGAGGAAGCGAGGAGGTGAAGAATGTAAGGGGATAAGTGTAGGGAAACTTAGTTTTGTGGCACTTATCGTACCAATATGATCTACGATTAGGCTATGTAGCTCAGTTACAAACCTGTTTACTCGGAAAGCGTGAATCCTCACCCTATCTAATAACAAGCCTCACCATTTTTTGCTGTTTCGCATCACTGCAACGGAGGAAATATACGCCAGGAGCAAGGCTAAGGTTTAGGAACAGTGATTGTTGCTGAAAATCGTGACGCTGTTGCCAAACACACTGGCCGTTACTGTTAAATATTTCGACGATTGTCTGGCGTAAATGAGCACTTTTTACTTCAAAAGTACCGTCGCTGGGATTAGGGAATACCGCTAAAGGAGGCCCTGCAGTTGGCAAATTCGCTTCTCTAATGACGGAATAACTATAGCGCCCATCCCAGTCCATTTGCTTGAGGCGATAGAAGTATTTTTGATTATTAAACGGCCCTTGATCGGTGTATTGATAATTTCCATCACCTGATTGCTCACTATCCACCCAACCAATATCAGCAAAATCCCGACCGTTGGTACTGCGCTCTATTTGAAAACCCTTGTTATTTTCTTCGGCACTTACCTTCCAATAAAGCTTGATCGCCTTGTCGGTTGAGGTAACACTGAAGTTTAGCCAGGTAACTGGCAGAGGAGAGCTGCTGCTAAAAGTAGTGGTACCAGCACAAGCCGATCCTGCTGCGGTATTGTTTACAGTAATGGTATGCCCAAGTTGGTTAAACCCAGTGCTGCTCTCCCATACATCGTCGGAGTTCGGGAGCGTATTTGCAAGGCGGATGGAATAATTGGGGTTGCCATAAAGCGTCGGTTCAGGATCAGGCAGGTGAAGCAAGAGCTCGTATTGCCCTAGTGGAATATCATTAGGTAAACAAAACGTCTGATCCAGGTTGGTTGTCGTTCCGGGCTGCCATTGTTGGGGGTTACTGTTAGGAGCCGCATAATATAGATCATTTGTAGTGGTATTACGTAAAACATACTCCACTCCACGCGGATTAAAAGGGGCAGCATAGCCTTCATTCGTGATGCTAAGATCGAGGGTTACCTGCTGGCCAGGTTGGGCTTCCGCTGGGAAACTGCCAGACTGTAGTACAAATCGATAACCTAGTTTGAGTTTGATATCATCCAGGCAAACCCCTGTCCACTGATTATTGACATCAGCATTGTTGTAATCGGAGTTGAGAAAAGAATAATGAAAAAGCGCGAGATCACTATCCGCTCGACCACCATCAGCACTACATTGTTCATCACCACTGACATCTACATTGGCTGCACAGGTTTCTCCACCTACGACCACCGTTTGCGAATCTTGGGCTTTGTAATTCCTTAGGTCTGTAACCATGGTTGCGTGTGCTGCCGACCATTCGTCGTAATTGGTAAAGGTGCCAAAATCGGCATTGCTTGCTAGGAAACAATCATTGTGGAAACCAATCCTGCCACCACTCGGTGCACTAGTTGTTGGTGCAGCATTGCCGTAGACGAATTTTTGTTTTTGCTGTGGATAACGCACCTGGATCATACGATTTGCAGGTAGTGCTGCCAGTAGTGCGGTAATGACTTCGTTTCGGTCATCCCAAGCTTGGGCGGTCAGGTAGCCAGTACCTGCTCCGGAAGCATCGCCAAAATAATCGGTGTAGTAGCCTTCACCGTAGATGCCAATGAAACCCAGTTGCACTGTTGCAATAACATCTGCATTGTTCATCAAGAGTGGTGCCAATTGGGAAATATGCTCAAGAACTCTAGCCTTGCTTGCATCACCATAAGGTGGTGTCTCTGTATAATCATTGGTATATGAAAATCGCACTATCAATTTGGCCCCGGCATTACGAATAGTGTTAAAGTCGGTTTGCATGTTGTTCAGAAAAGCTGCCGAAATAGAAGCGTTTTCAAAACCAGAGAGCATAAAATACCGGTAAACCAAGGTACTGTGGACCTGATAATTGGCTTGCCAGGGCGAATAGTCGTTTCGCAACCCGGCAATGCCTCCTTCGTCAAGTAGGCCATCATTAGAATTTGTAGGATAGTAGAAGCCACGTTCCGGATTTGGAAAGTCAACGGATGAATTGGTGTAATTGATCGTGGTTTGTGCCGTGAGCACAACAGACACTAAGGAAAAGAATAACAGCAGAAAATTGGAAGAAATCCTGAGAGCGGTAGTAGCGATCATTCTTGTTGGTCTTTGGGGGATATGATGAAAAGAAGAAAAACAACGATACACGGCCAAATTTACAGAATAGTAAGGAGTAGATGCAGCATATTTTGAATTTGCCTGATTCTCATAATACATGCGATTATCACATAAGTGCCTGAGCCGCTGTGGTTCATCACTTACAAAACGCGCGTTTATGAAAAACTTACTGTTGCTTTTTTTGAGCTTTCTGTTTTTGTTAGGGTGCCAAAAAGAAGACCTCCCTACTATTGGTGGTGGATTAACGATGCTTTCTGTAGATCCTGTAACGGCCTTGTTGGGAGGGCAGGTTAGTAACGAAGAAGGTATACCACTGGCTGGCGCTAAAATTATCGTGGGTACAGAGGAATCCACAACAGATGCCAATGGCTTTTTTCTGTTTTCTTCATTAGAAATGAACCAGGCAGGTACGGCTGTTCAGGTACGGAAAGAAGGCTTTTTTAATTACGTTACCTGGATCTACCCTTCAGCAGCATCCCAGAATTTTGTAAATGTAAACCTGTTACGCAGAGAGATCGCCGCCAGTTTTATGGCTTCAGAAGGCATTGTCTTCGACTTAGAAGCTGCTCGTATTGAACTACCTGCTGCAGGTTATGTCAATGCTACGGGACAGCCATACACGGGTAGGGTAGAGGTAGCCGCCCGCTGGCTAGATGCCACTGATCCGACCCACTTGAATAGTTTGGCGGGGAGTAGCATGGGATTGACGGAAGAGGGCGATTATCAGAGCCTTCTCCAAACGGGGACCTTGATGCTGGAACTCTTGACCTCTACGGGAGAAAAACTAGCCTTGGCCGAGAACGTGACCGCAAAACTACGTTTACCCGTAGCCGAGCAATGGCGAGGCGGCGTAACCTCCGAACGCCCGATGTGGTACCTTGATGAGGAGCAAGGGATATGGATACAAGATGGCAACGCGAGCTGGAAAGGTGATTATTATGAAGCCGAAGTAAGTCACTTTACCTTCTGGTGCTGCTGTCCGCCTTTTCCTCCCGTAAATCTTAAAGGGCGATTGCTAACTGCCGATAATGAACCCATTGTACAGCGCGTAGTAAGCATGGAGGTCGTTAACACGGGACTTTTACAAGGTGGCGTCCTGACCGACGGAATAGGTAGATTTAGTGGCTTTGCCCCGGAAGGCGAGGAGCTTCGCATGGTTGTGTGGAATGCTTGTGGTGAAGAAGCCTACAGCGAAAACATCAGTAGCCATACGATGACAACCGATCTGGGGACGTTTGTTCTCACGAATGAATATTACTTCCGATTTACAGGGCAGGCACTTGATTGTAATTTTGAACCACTACCCAATGCTTTTGTCACGGTTCGTTGGAATGATTATGACCGTACCTATATTGCCGATAATGAAGGGAACTACGCTGCGGGCTTGTACCTGTGTACGGATAGCGGCGGCCCCGCACCATTTGAATTACGCCTTGCTGATATTAATACCGGTTTTGTGTCGCCGTGGCTGGAGCAAGAGCTCATGCATGATATGGACTTCAGTATACAACTAGCGTGTACGACGCCGGAAGAAGATTTTATTGAAGTGAATTGTGCCGGAGAAACAAGGGTCTTTCTTACCCCGTATGTCGGACCAGACTATAGCGTTGACCAATTAGTTATTGGGGATTCCTTGTTCGTAGCTGGTCAAGGAGGAGCGCCTACCGAAGTGGTGTTTTTTGTGGAAGGAGACTTGTTTCCATCACCAGAAGAACCCTTGACTTGTATTGAGGTTGTGTATAGATTTGCTACGATTAGCGGCGATCTGTTTAATATGGGCTGCAGCTTTTCCTGTGAAAATTTCAACCTGACCATTACCGAAAATGAAGGCCCTGGAGGTTATGTGGCAGGGATATTTAGTGGGGTGTTGGCTAACTTCAGTAGCAATAATGAAGAAACTCCCCTGAATGGCCGGTTTAGGGTTAGGCAACCCTGATAGAAGGCGATATTATTGTGTAGAGACGCGATGCATCGCGTCTCTACACTCATCAATTACTTCCGTGCCAGTGCGCGTTTTGCGGCTTTCACCACATCGGCGACACTGAGGCCGTATTTGTCTAGTAATTCCGCAGGAGTACCGCTTTCTCCAAAGGAGTCGTTTACCGCTACAAATTCTTGTGGAACGGGGTGGTTGCTGGTCAGAACTTGCGCAATAGCATCACCGAGGCCGCCCATGCGGTTGTGTTCTTCACAACTGACAGCACAGCCCGTTTTCTGAACGGAAGCAAGGATAGCTTCTTCATCCAAAGGTTTGATGGTATGGATGTTGACCAGGTCTACGCTGATTCCTTCTTTGGCCAGTTCTTTAGCAGCTTCAACGGCTTGCCAAACCATGTGGCCGGTAGCGAAGATAGATATATCTGTACCTTCTGCCATGTGCAATGCCTTGCCAATTTCGAAAGGCATATCTTCCGTAAACATCGGCCAGCTTGGGCGACCAAAACGGAGGTAAACCGGCCCGTCGTGATGTGCAATAGCGATGGCAGCGGCTTTGGTCTGGTGATAATCACAGGGATTAATCACGGTCATGCCTGGTAGCATCCGCATCATTCCCAAGTCTTCCAGAATTTGGTGAGTAGCACCATCTTCACCTAATGTAAGGCCAGCGTGACTAGCACAAATCTTTACGTTTTTGTGGCTATAGGCAATCGACTGGCGAATCTGGTCATAAACACGACCTGTCGAAAAATTAGCGAAAGTAGTTGTGTAAGGAATCTTGCCACCATTGGCTAGCCCTGCTGCAATTCCCATCATGTTCGCCTCGGCGATACCAATCTGGAAATAACGTTCTGGGTAGTTATCAATGAAGTTTTGAATCTTTAGCGAACCTGCCAAGTCAGCAGTCAGGACAACCACCTGGTCGTTCTCCGCAGAAATGGCATCAATACCGGCACCAAACCCGTCGCGGGTTGCTTTCTTGCCAGTGCTTTTTATATTATCGAGCATGATTGTTTGATATTACGGTTAAGAAACAGCACGAAATGTCTGAGAGTGAATTGAATTAGTAGTCACCTAAGGTTTCTTCCAATTGGGCCATTGCCTTGGCGGTCAGTTCTGCATCAGGTGCTTTACCGTGCCATTTGTGGGTGCCTTCCATGTAATCCACTCCTTTACCCATTTCGGTTTTCATGTCGATAAAGATGGGTTTGCCTTTACCGGTGAGCGATTTTGCTTTTGCGAGGGTCGCTACCACGTCTTCCATATCGTTTCCATCCATGCGGAGAACTTCCCAGCCAAAGGCGGCATACTTCTCGCCTAGATCACCAATGTCGAGTACTTCGTCAAGGCTACCATCGATCTGTTGGTTGTTACGATCGACGATGGCAATGAGGTTGTCTACTTTATTATGTGGTGCAAACATTACAGCTTCCCAAACTTGTCCTTCTTCTTGCTCACCATCTCCCATCAAGCAGAATACGAGCTGTGGGTCGTTGTTGAGTTTCTTGGCCAGCGCAGCACCAATGGCTACACTAAGGCCCTGGCCTAAAGAACCAGAAGCCGTACGAACACCAGGAAGACCTTCGTGGGTTGTTGGGTGCCCCTGTAGGCGAGTATTCAACTGACGAAAGGTAGCTAGCTCTTTTACCGGGAAGTAACCGCTACGTGCCAGTACGCTGTACCAAACCGGAGAGATGTGACCATTGGATAGGTAAAACATATCTTCATGATCGCCACTCATGCTGAAGCTGGTGTTGTGCTTCATGGTCTCAAAATAGAGCGCTACCAAAAGATCGGCGCAGCCAAGGGATCCCCCTGGGTGCCCGGATTGGGCGTCAGCTACTTGCCGGACAATGTCACGTCGTACCTGTGAGGCGATCGACTTTAATTCTGCAATATTTGCCATAATAGGTATTTGTTACAGCGGATTAACCACTACTTTTTTTTCTGCGTAATACTAATTGATCTGGAATGCTTTGCTGGAACGAAGTTAAGGCAAAGATTTGGCCGAAAAAAATAATGCCAGTTTAGAAACCAAAAGAAGTAATTAATGCTTTGCCAAAGCAAAAGGGCAACCCAGTTTCCTGGGTTGCCCTTTTAGTTATATAACGAACCAACTGAATTAGTTCAGGGCGTCCGTTAATTTCTTACCAGCTTTGAACTTAGCTAAGTTCTTAGCGGCGATCTGGATAGTTTCACCCGTTTGTGGGTTACGGCCAGCACGTGCAGCACGGTGGCTTACGCTGAAAGTACCAAATCCGATCAAAGTAACAGAGTCATCATTCTTGAGGGCCTCGGTGATTCCGTCTAATACGGCATTCAGAGCGTCGTCTGCTTGTCCTTTGGTAATGCTCGCTGATTCAGCGATCTTGCTAATCAAATCTCCCTTATTCATTAATAATAGTTTTGGTTTAGGAAAATTGTGGAGGCAAATTTAAGCTTACGTTTGAATTACACAACCCCTAAGCCCCTATTTTCTTGAAAAAAATGGAAGTTAGGGGGGATTTTTCTTGGCTTATAATCCTTTTGCGTATACTTTTGAGCCTTGGTTGTACTTTTTCGACGCTAAATTGCGTTCAAACACTGCTTCCTTGGCGAAGTAAAATTGAAAAATATCTTTATGAAACGTTTCCTATATCTGTTGTTGGCCTTTTTTCTGGTAGTTGGTACCAGTAGCTTGCAAAGTTGTAGTCGCAAATCGGGCTGCCCTGCCTATGAAACGACTAAGGTTAAAACAAAGCGCAACGGTAATCTTTCGAAGCGTAAAGGGAAAAGTGAATTATTTCCCAAAAAGATGAGGCGTAAAGGGAAATAGCGGTTGCGGAAAATTTGGTCGCTGATGTTTTTGTACCCCAAAAACATCCCGGAGTTATATGGAATCGTTTGATTGAAAAAGCATAAGCTGGACTTTGCTGAAAGCATTCCTGCGGAGCAGTCTAGCCAAATTCAGAATATCCCTAAAATGATTTCATTTAGATCAACGATCTAACCAACAACGATCTAACCATTACCTCCCTCACTAATAGCCTCTCCCAAAAGGTTGAAAATAGTAACGGTAAGGAAAATAGCGATACCAGGAAAGATAGCTAGCCACCAAGCACTTGGTGCTGAACGCGCAAAACGCAGCAATTTACCCCAGCTTGCTGTGTCAGCGGGCATTCCAATGCCAAGGAAAGATAGGCCCGCTTCGATGAGAATAGTTCCTGAAATACCAAAAGCCAGTGCTATGTAAACGGGCCCTAGTGCATTGGGCAGCGCGTGTCGCCAAAGACTCCTCATCGGTGACACGCCTAGCACTTTCGCTGCTTGTATATATTCTAATGACCGAATTTGCAGCATCTCACCCCGAACAAAGCGGGCAACACCTGTCCAGCCCAGTAAGCCCAGAATAGCAATGATAGAAAAGATACTGGGCTTAGGGACGATAGCTACAATAGATAGCAAGAGCAGAAGTCCAGGAATGGAGTTGATGGTTTCAATCACTCGCATGACGATAGTATCAATAGGTATAGTTACTTGCTTTTTACTGCTGAAGGTTTTTTCAGCCAGCCAGCTACATAAAATACTGCCAGCGGTTACAAAAAAAACACCGCCAGCAAAATAACTGATTTCCTGATCGGTGTCTAGCAATGGGCGGCGCACCAAGAACCCCCAGTAAAGGCCTAAAAATGCACCAAAGAAGCCTCCTAACACCCGAGAGCGTTGAAGTCGTAGATCGTGGTTGCCAAAATAACCGGCGAGGCTCCCAAGGAATATCCCAATAATTCCGGCCAGCAGCATCGATAGAATGCCAATAATCAGTGCAATGCGGGTACCCCATATCATCCCTGCCATTACATCTCGCCCCAGATCATCAGTACCCAGCCAGTGGCGATGACGCCAACTTTTGACCTTCTGAGTACTGAAAGGACTGGTGTAACGATTATTATAAAGGTCAATTTGATTCGGAGCGTAGGGGATAGGTGGCCAGATCTCCCATTGGTACTTGTCTTCTTTCCAGCGTTTGTTGGCTTGATCAGTTGGCCATTGGCTTATTCCTAAATCAACAGCTACTGCTTTGAATACAGGTGCGTACCACTGGTTGTCGTATTTACAAAAATAGGGCTTGTCGTTGGCCAGGAAATTGGCGAATATGGCGATAAATACTAGAAACAAGAATCCCCTTTTAGCCCAGCGCCATGACCGGCGACGATTGATTCGCTCCAGGAGCTTATGCCTTATTTTATTGGCCGTATTACCCATGAGCTCCCTGTTTTTGTTGATTGAGCTGAACACGAGGATCGGCCCAGGCATAAAGGAGGTCAGCGAGCAGTATGCCCACAATGGTCAGTATAGAAGTAAGTAGTAAGAGTGCATAAACAACAGGCCAGTCTTTGCTAACAATAGAATTGATGGTCAATAAGCCTATACCAGGAATATTGAAAATTTGTTCAATAATAATAGATCCGGCAATAGCGCGAGGTAGCAAGCTGCCAAACATAGTGATGAGTGGAAATAGCGCATTTGGGAAGGCATGCTTCCATAGTACTTGCCTTTGCGAAAGCCCTTTTGCTTTGGCGGTTCGAATAAAATCCGATTGTAGAATAGCGACCATAGAGGCTCTTACCTGGCGAGTGACAAAGGCCAGTGTGCCATAAATCACACAAAAGACAGGGAGAAAGAAGTGGTGTACCCTAATGCCGAACCCTTCTAGCCAGCTGGCCTCGGGGCCAATCTCGCCTACGCCCATGCTGGGGAAAAGATTTATCCACTCAGGATTGGTCAGGAATTGGCATAGCATTGTAGCTACCCAAAAACTAGGAAGGGCATAAAGAAAAAACAAAGCAAGGTTTAGCCGCCGTTCAAAGCCGGTACCTGCTTTAAGCGCAGCGTAGACACCCAGAGGAATGGCTAACAAATAAGCAATCAGGATAGCACTGAGGTTGAGCCGAAGCGTCCAGCTAATAGCATTACCTATTTTCTCCGAAACATCTTGTGAGGTAATGGTGCTTACACCTAGATTACCACTTATGATTTTGCTTAACCAGTGATGATACTGATTTTGTGCGCCGTTCCAATGAAAGTCCGGCAGGTATTTCTTTCGAGAAAATGGAGCTTCTTTTAGCTGGGTGAAATGTTGGCTTAGTTGAGTTACTCCTTTTTCGCCAAAAGCGAAAAGGGTGCTGTCTAAAAGAAGTTGTTCTTCCAGTAGATTTAAACTATTAGCAATTTCCGCTGGCTGATGCTGAGTACTAAGGCGTTCTAATTGGTTACGAATTTCAATGAGCGCATCACTGTGGAAGGAGAGGTCTGTACGGTTAAATTGAATGCGCAAATCCCGCAGTTGTTGGTAGTAGGCTTGCGTACGGCTCCAGTCATGAGGGAACTGCCCAATGAGGCGGCGAACATTGGCCTGGTCAGCCAGGGGGAGTATCCGGTGGAGCGTATCGGGATATGCTGCCGTATGAATACTAAAATAGAAGAAGGGCAAATCCTGCCCTTCTTCTTTTGCCAGTCGCCAATAAGCTTCCAGGTATTCTTCGTAAGATTGAATACCATTTAGTGGCGGAGGCATCTTTTGATCTATTGGGTCACCTGGTGTACACTGGTTGAGCCCAAATACCAGAAGAGAAACTACTAGTAGGGTAGGGATCAAAAGTGCAATTCTTTTCAAGGAGTACCTTAGCATCAAAAGAGGGGTTACATTTCGTCAACGAACGTGGTTACTCCAAGCTCAATAGCGTTTAGGCAGCGATCGAAGACGGCTTTGAATACGTCTGGTTCGCCAACAAATAACTCAACAGCAACCCAGACATTGTCATTGGTCGTATAGGCTTTGGTGCACTTCATGGTCCGGTTAACCTCGTCACAAGCTTGTACAACTTGAAGGCCTTCAGATACGCTCTCAATAGGCCAGATATTGGCAAGAACAACTCGGAAAAACTCCGTGTCACCTTCGTTTACTTCAATGAAAAAAGTACGATCATTGTATATAAACTGAACATCGCCGTCTCCGTCAATACTGTTTTCGTAACCTTTGCCGTCCAGGAAGTTGGAGTACATAGATTGTAGTTTAGCTTCAGACCACTGTGCTTGTAATGTGGTGCTAAACAGACTAGCCATTAATAGGACTGTGCTGAAAAGAAAAAATTGTTTTCTCATGTTTAGAATAGAATTAATTATAGAGATGTGTTTATTTACTTATTGCTGAAATTCTGCCACCAGAGCAACCTGCCGCCAAACCCGGAAGACATTACTATAACAAATCTTTGCTATTTCATCCTCCTGATAGCCCCGACGAAGAAGCTCCATGATTAAGTTTGGATACATACTTACATCTTTAAGGCCAGTGGGGAGGCTATCGCCAACACCATCAAAGTCACTACCAAAAGCGACATGGTCAACTCCACTGAGTGCGACGACGTGGTCGATGTGATCGGCTACGGTATTTACGTCAGCAAATAGGGCAGGGTGCTCTTGTTGAAACTTTTCGATAATGGGCTCCGCAGCTTCGTCACGGAAAGATAGATTTTTTTCAGCTAAAATACCCTGTAACAATACACGAAGACTATCTCGTTGGGCGGCTACCTTGCCATCGAGGAAAGTACTACCAAAGTTGATTTGGATAACACCACCTTTTCGTGCTAAAGCCTTGATCATATCATCGTTCATATTGCGCTCGAAGCCAGGCGTAAATTTGCGTGCAGAGCTGTGGCTGGCAATGCAAGGTGCCTGAGAAAGCTCCATCACCTGCCAGAACGTGCTATCGCTTACATGGCTAATGTCTACCATAATGCCTACCCGGTTCATCTCGGCAACTACTTCCCGGCCAAAGGGGCTAAGTCCGTTCCAGGTGCGGGTGGTATCGTAACTGCTGTCACAGATAAGGTTGTCCTTTGAATGAGTGAGGGTGATATAATCGATCCCACGCTTGCGGAAGTAGGCAACATTACTGAGGTCATCTCCAATGGGGGCACCGTTCTCCATACCCATGGGCAGGGCAATTTTTCCAGCCTCAAAAGCTACACGTACATCTGCCGGGTTATTGGCGAGCATAAACTTATCTGGGTGAGCTACCGTGATGGCACTGACCATATCGATAAGAGAATCGGCCAGTTCTTTGGCTCCACCTTCGGTTTGGTAAGAAGCAGGAATATAAATGGACATAAAAGGGGCATCTAGCCCGCCTTTTTTAGAACGTTCATAATCAAAATCACCGTCTTTAGTGCTAATAGGAATGCCCAGATATTCCTTGGTTGGCCGGAAATTCTGAATCCGCAGTCGGTAGGGGAGGTCTACGTGCCCATCGGTGATAATGTAACGCTCGGCCAATTGCTGAGCTTTGGCGCGTAAAGCAGCATCTGTTGATTGCCCTAAAAGGGTAGAAGAGGCAATTAGAATGAAGCTAAAACAGAAGGTAAGGAGCATTTTTTGACACATACGGAGCATTTTTTTTTCGACGAGGATCATTTATATAAGAGTAAAGGTAAAATAAACACAACTATTTTCCGGGGTTTTGTTGTTATAGAAATAGAAGATCCTAACCACTTCATTGCTCCATGCAACAGCAAACCATTTTGATCACCGGAGGTAACGATGGCATTGGCCGTGCTACCGCTCAAGTTCTGCTTGAACGGGGACACCGCGTAATTATTGCTGGCCGTTCGAAGGAGAAATTAGCCGCAGCGGTAGCTACCCTTAGGTATCGTACGGGTAAAGAAGCCATCGATTGGCTCTACTGTGATTTGGCCAATTTAGGAACAGTTAGAGAGGCTGCGACTACTTTTACTACGCAGTTTGGTAAACTAGATGTCTTGATCAACAATGCTGGTGTTTTTACCAACGAACTTCAGTATTCCGATGATGGTATTGAATTACAGTTTGCAGTTAATCACCTGGGGCATTTTCTTCTCACCAAGTTGTTATTACCATTGTTAAAGGCGGCTCCGGCAGGCAGGATTGTGAATCTAGCTTCGGTGGCACATTTTCACGGCAAGCTGGATTTTGAAAGCCTGACAGGAGAAGATGGCCCTGAATGTTACAATGGTCTTGAGGCTTATGCACGGAGCAAGCTGGCCAATGTACTCTTTACACGTGAATTGGCTCGCCGGTACCCGGAAATCGAAAGCAATTGCCTGCACCCAGGGGTTATTCGTACCCGAATTGCAAACAAAGAGACCCGCTGGTTTATCTCGCTATTCTGGAATCTGTACAAGCCTTTTATGCGTTCTACGCGTTGTGGTGCCCGCACCCCGCTTTACCTGGCGATGAGCCCGGAAGTACGCAATGTCACTGGGCGGTATTTTGATGAACGACAATGTTGTCGCAAGCCATCGGTGTTGGCTCGTGACCCCGAACTTGCCCATGAATTATGGGAATGGAGTGATGTAATGACACAGGAAATGGCTTAAATCAAGTCACGGAGCCTAATTTCTTTCTGAATCCTTTCATTGCCTCTCTTTATGAGTAGTCGTACTTTTTTGCCGGGTTTTTTTCGTAAAAAACGAAGAATATTTTCCAGCCCGCGTAGATTGGCAGGAACACCATTTAGGACTCTGATTTCGTCTCCTTTACGGATATCTACTTCGCCCGCCGGGCTATCTTTAATAACATTGAGGACGATATATTTATTCAACTGTTCTCCGGTGACGATGACACTCATGCCACTGCGATCGAACTTGAAGGCTTCGGTGAAATATTTGTTAGGCTTTAAATAGACCTCCTCTCGTACGTAATCAATGATAATATTGAAACGCTGTAGGATAACATTGCCCATTATTCCATTACGATTATTTAGAAAAGTACTGTCAATAACGTATTGTTCGGCGACGTCTTGAAAGTTGGTGACAATGTTATTGAGTTCCAATTCGCCTATACTCAGTTTGGATGTTCGCCCGACGTAACCATCAATGCTCCCTCCCAATCCATGCCCGATGGTGGTGCGGATGAGTTCAGGGGGTAACTGCAAGAGGCTATCCGAGTGGGTGTAAAGCAGAAGGGCGAGGCTGGCCCCGGTATCCATGAGCAATTTTATCTCCGTCGATTGGTCGGCTCGAATACTGGCGGGAAGGTTGAAGTATGGCTTGTGACGACTAAATTCAGAAGGAATATTAGGGAAATTTCTAGCTCTTGGAACCGAAAATTTGCTAGGATCCTGGAAGATGATTTTTTGCCGCCGATAATCAATATGAATGACAAAACGTCGCAAGATATCGGCCCCTAAAATACCATGGACTTCAATGCCGGCATATTCTTCAAAACGGAAATAATCTTCTTTCATAACCAACACTGCTTGGCTGGAAATTTGAAGGTGTTCCCCAAATTCCATCGAAATGCCAGGGGCAACGTAGGCGGTCAATTCGGTAGTCAAATCGGAACCGAAAATGCTGATTTCGCGCTGATAATCGATGTTGAGAAGGTCCGTAATTTCTTTTCTGGTGAGAATGGTATTCTCTGCACCTGTATCAAAGATGAATTTTAAGGGAAAAATTTTATTGAAAACAACGCTTACAACAATGAAATTATTAACGTACTCAAATGGGATCTCTACCTTCCCGCTACCTCGTGGGATAGAGATCAGCTCTTCTTGGGTGTTGGCACTCAACGCGCCTAAGCAGAGGCAGAGAAACAACAACAATTTTGGATACATGACAGAGGGATTTGGATATTTGGGTTGATTTCTTTCACCTTAATTAGGTGACCGTTGTTACGTAATGTCCGAAAAAAAATGGAAAGCTTTAGATTATCGTAAATAAAAAAGGATTAGGCAGCGTAACCAAGTTTGGTTGCGTTTAGGCTTTGTGTGGTCCTGAGAAGCGTAATATAATTTTGTTTGACTTGTGTTGAGGAAAATCTTTTTTAGTATCCTTGGTTATTTCATACTTTATTCTGACTTTTACGGCAGTTAGTGTAAATACAACACCAAAGACCTGGGCCCGATACGTTGGACCGCAGTGTAACTGCCTGTTTACTTCTAATCCCACGACAACCAAGAAACGAAAACAAAGAGTTTGTAGAGAACTGCTCCTTATTGCACTGGAGTGAAGTAATTAGCAGTATGCTCTATTATTTTTATGGTAATTGTTTTTTTTTTAATTAAACCAAAGTAGTGTATGAAGCTTAAAGTCGACAAAGTATCGCGGTGGATGCTGTTACTGCTGGCAGTTGCATTTTGCAATTTTGCAGTAGCACAAACCATCACAGGTACAATTACCGACGCTGAGAGTGGCGAACCATTAATTGGTGCCAATGTCTTAGTTGTTGGAACAGCTACCGGTACCGTTACAGATTTTGACGGTACGTATTCTCTTAATGTTCCTGCTGATGCCAAGCAGTTGGAATTCTCCTACACCGGCTTTGCTGCTCAGACCATTGATCTCAACGGACAGACAACTATTAACGTAGAAATGTCTTCTGGTGAATTATTGGATGAAGTAGTAGTCATTGGTTACGGTACAGTCAAAAAATCAGATTTGACAGGTTCTGTAGCTTCGTTGAAAGCCGACGATTTCAACCAGGGTGTTGTTGTTGCTCCTGATCAGTTGATCCAGGGTAAGATTCCTGGTGTACAGGTGGTAAACAATTCTGGTGCACCGGGTGGTGCAACTACGGTACGTATCCGTGGTAGTGCGTCTATTCGTGCAGGCAACGAGCCATTGTACGTAGTAGATGGTATTCCTCTTGATGGTCGTTCTGCTTTACCAAGCGGTATCCTGATTGACGGAGCAAGCACAGAAGGGGTTAACCCACTGGCATTTATCAACCCTAGCGACATTGAGTCGATTCAGGTATTGAAAGATGCATCTGCAACAGCTATCTACGGTTCGCGTGGTGCAAACGGTGTAATCATCGTTACCACTCGTAAAGGACGTGCTGGCGAACCTACCTTAGGTTTCTCTGCTAGTGTTGCTACTTCTTCTGTATTGAAGGAATACGAAACGCTTGATGCTGATGCTTACCGCTCTGCCTTGGACCAGTACGGTTTGACCGGTGGTGATTTTGGTGGTAGCGAAAATGCATTTGATGCGATCACGCGCAATGCTTTCACACAGAACTACAACCTCTCTGTAGGTGGTGGTGATAAGAAAGGAAGCTACCGGGTATCTTTGGGTTACCAGGATATCCAGGGTGTCATTCAGCAGAGTAATCTGGAGCGTTATACTGCCAATATTTCTGGTAAGTACAACCTCTTGAATAACGAACGCCTTGATCTTGATTTCAACTTGATCTTTGCTCGTAACAACTACGAGATTACTCCTATTACGACCAATGCTGGTTTTACCGGTAACTTGGTTGCTCAGGCGCTACAGTGGAACCCAACTCGTCCGTTGGTTAACCCTGATGGCAGCTATGATATTGAGCTAGGATCTACCACAATCAACCCTGCTGCTAATAATGATGCTTATATTGATGAAGCGGTAGTTAATACCACTATTATCTCTATTGCTCCTTCTTACAAGATCACTGACAATCTTACTTATAAGTTTCAGTATTCTGTAAACTCTGGTGTTGGTGAGCGTCGTGCACAGATTAAGAGCTGGATCAATGTTCAAAGTGTTGAAGGTCGTGGTATCGCTGCGATCAACAACCGTACCCTTACGGGCCAGCAGTTCACGCACACTTTGAACTGGGATTACGATCTTAGTTCAGATATCAGCTTGAACCTACTGGGTGGTTACGAATACCTGAAGTATGAGAATGCAGAAACTGGCCTTTTGGGGCAGGATTTCCTTGAGGATGGTATCGACTATACCAATATCATCCAGAGTGCTTCCCCTGGCTCTCGGAATATCGGATCATTCACCGACCCGGTAAACGAGTTACAGTCTTACTTTGGTCGTGCTAACTTGAGCTTCTACGACAAGTACTTGGTTACAGCTACCGTACGTGCGGATGGTTCTTCTAAATTTGGTGCAAACAACCGCTACGGTGTATTCCCATCTATCGGGTTGGCTTGGAACCTTGCTAAGGAAGACTTCATCTCTAGCGGTGGTACTTTCAATGATTTGAAGCTACGTGCTAGCTGGGGTATTACTGGTAACCAGGAATTCCCTGCAGGTGCTTCTCAGGCGCAGTATCGCTTCCGTAGCGGTGGCGGTCTACAGCGTGCCTTTGCTGAAAACCCTGATCTGAAGTGGGAAACTTCTACGATGATCAACGTTGGTTTAGACTTTGCTATCCTTGACTACCGCGTAAGTGGTAGCGTTGATTACTTCGTTAAAACAACGGAAGACTTGCTATTCAACTCTCCTGTAGTTGCTCCTGCACCACCTGATAACACCACTCAGTGGAAGAATATCGCCGGTGAAGTAGTAAACTCTGGTGTTGAACTTGGTTTGAGCACCTTCTTGGTGAACAACGATAACCTTACTTGGGACTTGACCGTTAATGCGGCATTCCTGAAGAATGAGCTACAGAACTACGAAGGAGCGCCAATTACAACGGGTGCACTATTCGGTCAGGGTATCTCTGGTTCACGGGTTCAGCGTTTGGAAAATGGCCAGCCATTGAACGCTTTCTACACACGTGAGTTTATCGAGTTGGGTGATGATGGTGTTGCTATCTACGCTAATGACGAAGCATTTGCTTACGTTGGTGATCCTAACCCAGATATCTTACTTGGTCTTTCTACGACCTTGTCTGCTGGAAACCTGAGTGTAGGTTTGAACTTCAACGGTGCCTTCGGCCACCAGATTTACAACAATACTGCTAACACTGTGTTACCGATAGGTAACCTGGGTTCTCGTAATATTGATGCTAACCTGATTGGTAAAGACCCACAGGAAAGCCAGGCTAACCCAATTAAATCTTCTTCTCGTTATATCGAGGATGGTGATTACTTGAAGTTGGCTAACGCTACCGTTACCTATAACTTAGGTGACTTGGGCAATGGTGTACGCAATGTTAAGATCGGTTTGACAGGACAAAACCTATTGGTTTTGACAAACTACTCCGGTTTTGACCCAGAGGTTAACACCTTGAACGTAACTGATGGTGTACCTTCGTTCGGAATTGAGTATATTCCTTACCCAAGTGCTAGAACCATCTTGCTAAGCTTGAGTGCAACATTTTAATTCAAAGACAAAAAGTTTTTTAGAATGAAATTTCGTAACCTAATTTTCGGGCTGTTGGCTTTTTCTGCCTTCGCTTGTACCGATCTCGAAGAGGAGCTGCAAAGCACCCTCTCCGGTGATGCCGGTGATGCGATCCTGCAGGACAATGCTGACGTTGACGCCCTTTTGATCGGAGCCTATGAGTCGCTCCGCACGCCAATGCAGGACCAATCTCGGCTCTGGGCGGCACAAGAACACACCACTGATGAAGTAATCGGGCCAACTCGCGGTGGCGACTGGGACGATAACGGTATCTGGCGTGTACTTCACAACCACACCTGGGATGCAGACCATGCATTCCTTAGTGATACTTACCGGGAGCTTTTGGCTACCCAGTTTGCATCAACGGATATCCTTACTTTCAACCCTACTGCTGAACAGGCTGCCCAGGCACGTTTCTTACGCGCTTTCTCGGTATTCCTCGTAGCAGATGCTTGGAATCAGGTACCTTTCCGTAACATTAATGCGGATGGTGTAATTGACCTTTCTTCTGATCCAGAGGTACTGGTAGGTGATGAAGCCATCGCTTACGTTATTTCTGAAATAGAAGCTATTCAGAATGACCTTCCTGACGGACCTGCCTACTTGGCTAACAAGGACGCAGCGAAAGTACTATTGATGAAAGCTCACTTGAACCGTGGTACGATCAAAGATCGTTCTAACCCTAGCTTCCCTTCGGAAGACATGGCTAAGGTGATTGATTTGGGTAACCAAATCATCAACAGTGGTTCTTACAGCTTGTCTGACAATATGTTTGACAACTTTGCACCTAACAATGATGCGATCTCTACGGAGAACATCTTTACTGCGGAAAACCGTGGCGGTGTAAGTTCTGGTAATGTACGTGCTCGTTGGTTCTGTACCCTGCACTACAACCAGAATCCTTCTGGTTGGAATGGTTTCACGACCATTTCTGACTTCTACAACAAGTTTGACGCAGCGGATCAGCGTATTGGTGGAGCTTACCCAAGCATGACTGACGTTTCTGGTATCAATGCAGGTTTCCTTGTAGGCCAGCAGTTTGACCAGGACGGCAATGCTTTGGAAGATCGTAAAGGTAATCCTCTAGCGTTTACTCCTGAAGTTGCACTGGTTGAATCTGGTGACAACTTGGAAGTTACCGGTATCCGTGTTATCAAGTACCCTATCGACTACGCAAGTGGCGATAATGTTGATAACGACTACGTTTACTACCGTTTGTCTGATGTAATGTTGATGGTAGCTGAGGCTGCTTTCCGCTCTGGTGACAATGCTACCGCTTTGGATCTGGTAAATCAGATTCGTACCAAGCGTGGTGTTGCTGCACTTACTGCTCTTGATGCTGATGCATTGATCGACGAGCGTGGACGTGAATTGTACTGGGAAGGTCACCGTCGTACGGACTTGATCCGCTTCGGTAAATTCTTGGGTACTTGGAACGAGAAGCCTGCTTCTGGTGCTGAGCGTCTGCTGTTCCCAATTCCTACCATCCAGCTTTCTGTTAACCCTAATTTGGTGCAGAACCCTGGTTACTAGGCTTTAGGTAATTAATCAACAGTGTACTTGGGTACCTGATGTTTAGATAAAGCAAAACGAGAATAGGTCAACCAGCAATGGGGGGCCTATTCTTATTTAAGATTTAAAATTTCAGATGTAAGATTTTTTACATCAACAAAAAGCTATGCCCTTATGACACCGGAAGAACTTGAAACGCGATTAATCCTCTTTGGTGTTGCCTGCCTAAAGTCAGTGAGGCAAATGCCTCCTTCTCCTGACGCCAGGCATGTTGCTGGGCAATTAACGCGTTCGGGAACTTCACCTGATTTTCATTATGGCGAAGTGAGGTCGGCAGAATCTCCAGCAGATTTTAGACACAAGCTGAAGGTTGTTCACAAAGAACTACGAGAAAAGCTACAATGCACTGCGTATGATCAAGTATATGGAGGAAGATTATGCCCCCAACGAAGTTGTAGTTTCACTCTTAAAAGAAGCCGAAGAATTAGTAGCTATTTTCACAGCTACCCCAAAGGAAGTCGATTCTCGCAAATAATTTGTACATCGTAAATTCTGTATCGCAAATCTTACATTGTAAATCTTACATCTTACATCTGAAATATGAATAAGCTACAATACCTCCCTCTCCTCCTTATTTCCCTTCTTTTTACCCAGTGTACTCCTTCAGAAAATAATACTGCGGGTGATTATTTGGCACCAGCTGATGCACGATTCGTAGAAATGACGACCGAGCAAACGGGTATTGATTTCGTGAACGAGGTGGAGAATACCCGCGACTTCAATATTTTCAGTTACCGAAATTTCTATAATGGTGGCGGCGTTGCCATCGGCGATATTAACAATGACGGTTTGCCTGATATTTACTTCACCAATAATAAAGGCAAGAACAAGCTGTTCCTCAATAAGGGGGATTTTAAGTTTGAAGACATTAGCCAGCCGGCCGGTGTAGCAGGAGAACGAGGGTGGAGTACAGGAGTTGTAATGGTGGACATCAACGCTGATGGTCTTCTGGATATTTACGTCTGTAATGCGGGTTACGTAGAAGGCGACGATCAAGCCAACGAGTTGTTTATCAATAATGGCGACCTAACCTTCACAGAAAAGGCAGCGGAATATGGACTCAACCAGGGTGGTTATACAACCCACGCTGCCTTTTTTGACTATGACCTCGACGGTGATCTGGATGTCTATATTTTGAACAACAGTTTCATGCCCGTCAATACGCTCAATTATAGCAACAAGCGGGAACTCTATGCGGAAGACTGGCCGGTACGCGACTTTCTCAAAGGAGGTGGTGATAAACTATTGCGTAACGAAGACGGCAAATTTGTAGATGTCACCAAGGAAGCCAATATTTTTGGTAGTCTCATTGGTTTTGGTTTAGGTGTTACAGTGGGAGATGTTAACGGTGACCTGTGGCCAGATCTCTATATTTCCAATGACTTTTTTGAACGCGATTATCTCTACATCAATCAACAAGACGGCACTTTTCAGGAGGAAGTCAAAGACTGGATGGAACACCTGAGTTTGTTTTCGATGGGTGCCGATATGGCGGACATCAACAACGATGGTTATACCGAAATTTTTGCGACCGATATGCTGCCGGATGAAGATTATCGCTTGAAAACTACCACTACCTTTGAAAATTACAACATCTATCAACTCAAGCAGCAGCGTGATTTCTATCACCAGTATATGCAAAATACGCTACAGCTGAATAACCAAGATAATTCCTTCAGTGAGATTGCTTATTTCAGTGGCGTCTCTTCTTCAGATTGGAGCTGGGGAGCCCTGATGTTTGATGCTGATAACGATGGATTAAGAGATATCTACGTCTGTAACGGCGTTTACCAGGATGTGACTAACCAGGATTTTATCAATTTCTTTGCGAATGAGATTATCCAAAAAATGGCCCTTACTGGTAAAAAGGAAGAGATCGAAAAAATTCTGGAAGAGATGCCTTCCACGCCTGTCCGCAACCGTTTCTTTCATAACAATGGTGATCTGACTTTTGACGAAAGTAGCGAGGCTTGGGGCTTTGGCGAGAAAACCTTTAGCAACGGTGCCGCTTATGGTGACCTCGATAATGATGGCGATTTGGACTTGGTGGTAAATAACCTCAACCAGCAAGCCCTGGTCTACCAGAATAGAACGGATAGCCAAGAGGATAACCATTATTTAAGTGTGAAACTGAGCGCACCAGCACCCAATACTTATGCCTTAGGCGCGAAAGTATTTGTTTACCAAAATGATCGCCAGCTCAATTTTCAGTTGATCCCTAGCCGGGGCTTTCAATCTTCTGTAGATTACAAGATGGTATTTGGGTTGGGGGAAAGTGGCCAAATAGATTCCGTTCAGGTAATCTGGCCGGATCGTACCAGCACGATCCTTCATGGGGTAAAAAGTGACCAAGTATTGAGTATCGACTACGCTACGGTAGAGAAACAACCTTACACCCCTGCTAAGACTGGCATGGATACCCAAAAAATGTTGCTACAAGAAGCTTCTTTGGACGTAACCCCTCATACTGAAGACCGGTTTATCGACTTCTTTCAGGAAGGCCTGACCATGAGGATGATTTCCCGCGAAGGGCCTAAGACTGCCGTTGGCGATGTCAATGGCGATGGCCGCGACGATATCTATTTGGGCGGTGCTTCTGGCTGGCCAGGACAAATGCTTATTCAAACAGGAAATAGTTGGCAAGCCACCAATATCAAGACCTTTGAGCGAACCAATAATTACGAAGATACTGCTGCCGCTTTTTTTGATGCTGATGGTGACGGTGACTTGGATTTGTTTGTAGGCTCAGGCGGTAACAATATGCCCGTGGGGCATCGCTATATGCAAGACAGGCTGTACATCAACGATGGCAAAGGCAATTTTGAAATGAATCCTCGTGCTCTGACAGCCAGTGGTTTCAATACTTCTGTTGCTGTACCTCTGGATGTTGATCAGGATGGCGATTTAGACCTTTTTGTCGGTAGCCGTAGTATACCTTCTCAATATGGTAGCAATCCGCCTAGTTTTATGTATATCAATGATGGTGCAGGGACATTCCGTGATGAGATAGAAACCTATGCCCCAGAATTGGCTAGCCTAGGCATGATCACCGACGCTGTAAGCGCCAACCTTATGGGGGATGAAACACCTGAATTGATTGTGACCGGAGAATGGATGGCCCCTGCTGTCTTCCAGTGGGATGGCGAAAAATATGCCAGAACGAAGACTAATCTCGATGATAAATCGGGGTGGTGGTACGCTGTTGAAACGGCCGATTTAGATGGCGATGGTGACCTCGATTTGGTGCTTGGCAACCGGGGAGAGAACTTCTATTTTACCGGTACACCAGAAGCACCTGCCAAGTTGTGGATCTCCGATTTTGATGACAATGGAACCACGGAGAAAATTATTACCCGTAGTATTGACGGGCGTGATATGCCTATCCCTATGAAGGATGAGTTGACAGGCCAGATTGTGAGCCTGAAAAAACAAAATTTGAAGCATGCTGAATACGCTCAACGTAGCATCGACGAGTTGTTCAGTGCTGAAGTAATGGCAAAGGTAAAGGTTAAAGAAGGCAACTTCTTCCGCTCCATCATCGCCCTAAACGACGGTAACGGACAATTTACGATACAAGAATTGCCTGCCGAAGTGCAATTTTCTTGTGTTTGTGATATTTACTGTGGCGATTTGAATGGAGACCAACTGCCTGATTTAATGCTAGGTGGTAATGATAGTGGATTTACGCCGCAGTTTTCCAAGTTGGATGCCAGTTTTGGCCACGTTTTAATCAATAGTGGGAATGGGCAGTTCGATAGAATTCCGCAAAGTGAATCGGGCTTTTTTGTCAGGGGCGATATTCGCCAGTTGGTGCCGGTAGTCCAAGGAGGACAACCTTACGTATTGGTAGGCATCAACAATGAGGCTGCCCAGTTATGGAAGATTAATAAATAAAGAAACAGTACACGAAAATATGAGGAGTACGATCATCTTAATTGTTGGGGCTTTAGCCCTCGTTTTTACCGCTTGTAACCCTTCAAGCAATGGCGTAGAGGGGCCGCAGCGCTCAGAAAACCCGAGCTTTCGGCTACTTACCAAAGCAGCAACAGGCCTGGATTTTACCAATGAGTTACGTCAGTCTAGCGAGTTCAATGTATTCAATTACATGTATTTCTTCAACGGTGGCGGTCTTGCTGCCGGCGACTTTAATCAAGATGGTAAGGTAGACCTTTACTTTACCAACAACATGGGGCCAAATAAACTCTTTTTGAATGAAGGGGGAATGAAGTTCCGTGATGTAACCGACGAAGCCAAAGTAGCGGGCATGAACGGTTGGACAGCGGGCGCTACCGTGGTGGACATCAACAACGATGGCAAACTGGATATTTATGTTTCCCAAATGGGGGAATACAAAACGATTCAAGGGCGCAACCAGCTCTACGTTTGTCAGGAAATCAAGGATGGTGTTCCCGTTTTTGCCGAAGAGGCTATTCCCTACGGGCTCGACCTGGCTGGCTTTGGTACACAGGCTGCCTTCTTCGATTATGACCTTGATGGTGACCTGGATATGTATCAGCTCAATGCTTCGCTACACGCCAATGGCACCTTTGGACAAAAGGAGACTTTTGTAGGCACTCAGCACCCAATGGCCGGCGATAAATTGATGCGCAATGATGGCGATACCTTTACGGAAGTAACCATAGAGGCGGGTATCAATAGCACGGTGATTGGTTATGGTTTGGGCATTGCTACCGCAGATATTAATCTCGATGGTTGGCCTGATATCTACATTGCCAATGATTTTCATGAAAACGATTACCTTTATTTGAACCAACAGGATGGCACTTTTAAGGAGGTGATGCGTGAACAAATTCAGCATACCAGCAGGTTCTCGATGGGTGTTGATGTAGCGGATATCAACAACGATGCCCAATTGGATATCATTACCTTGGACATGCTGCCGGAAGATCCCTACATTTTAAAGAGTTCACTAGCGGAAGACGCTTATGATATTTTCCAGTTCAAGCTCCGATATGGTTACCACCCGCAGTATGCCCGCAACAACCTTCAGCTTAATAATGGCAATGGTACGTTCAGTGAGATAGGCCTTTACGCCGGGGTTGAAGCCAGCGACTGGTCATGGGCACCGTTGTTTTTTGATTTTGAGAATGATGGTTACCGCGATCTTTTTATCAGCAATGGCATTCCTCGCCGGATGAATGATATTGATTACATCAACTTCCGTGCGAATGGTGAATTGCGCTGGAAATCCAGTACAAATAACCTTGAAGAAGATGATTTGGTATTGGTAGATAGTATGCCTCAGATCAAGTTGCCCAACAAGTTTTACCAAAACAACGGCAGCTTACGCTTCAAAGACCTTAAAGCAGAAATTGATGGCGCTTTGCCGACTTATTCCAACGGTGCTATCTATGCTGACCTTGATGGTGATGGTGACTTGGATGTAGTGGTAAATAACCACGAAGATGAGCCTTACGTTTACGAAAACCTTAATGCGGATAAAGAAGCATTAGGCGATTACTTGCACTTGAATTTTGAGGGACCCCCTAAGAATATTCACGGTATTGGTGTAACGGTTGTGGCCTACAAGGGCACCGAAAAGCTCTTGGTACAGCATTTCTCGGCTAGAGGGTACCAATCGGCGCAACCACTGGGTGTTTACCTGGGGGTAGGGGATGCTGCATCGGTGGATTCTGTTCAGGTGATCTGGCCTGATCGTACTTTCCAAAGCTATACGGATTTGGCATTTAACAAAGAGGTTACCGTTCGTTGGCAAGCAGGCCTTCCTGCGTATAATTACCAGCAATTGCACCTCGTGAACCCTTCAAAAGTAGCTTTTGCTGATCGTACCCAAGCGGTAGGGATGGATTACCTGCACAAAGAAAACCCTTATGTCGATTTCAACCGGGAGGCTTTGATGCCAAATATGGTATCAGCAGAAGGCCCCGCCGTAGCCGTAGGTGATGTAAATGGTGATGGACTAGACGATGTATTCCTTGGTGGCGCGAAGCGTGAAATCAGCAGGTTGTATCTCCAGCAAGCCAATGGCACCCTGCTGGCTGCCCCCGAAGACTTGTTCTCTTCAAGCGCGCTCCAAGAGGATGTTGACGCCGTATTTGCTGACCTTGATCAGGATGGTGACCTTGATTTGGTAGTCGCTAATGGTGGAAACGAATTCAAAGAAAAGAATGCCGCCCGTACCCAGCGTGCTTACCTCAATGATGGACAAGGCAACCTGACGCTAGTGCCGGACTTTTTCCCAAATTCCTACTTGACCGCTTCTTTTGTAGATGTGGCTGACTACGATGGTGATGGTGATTTGGATGTGTTCTTTGGCGGCCGAGCAGTGCCTTGGCACTATGCCACATCGCCTCGTTCGTTGTTGTATCGTAATGATGGCAATGGCAAATTCACAGATGTCGGCCCGGAAGTAGCGCCCATCCTTTCTGAGATAGGAATGGTCACCGGCGGCGAATGGACAGATATGGATCAAGATGGCGATCCCGACTTGGTACTCTCGCTGGAATGGGGTGACATTCAACTGTTGCGTAATGACAAAGGCAAGTTTACGGCTCAACCTATCACCGATCAGCAATCGTGGTGGAACACCGTCCTGGTACGCGACTTTGACGGTGATGGCGATATGGATGTATTAGCAGGTAGCTATGGTGAAAACTCGAAATTGAGCCCTACCCCAGAGGAGCCTCTGCGCTTGTACATCAATGACTATGACGATAACGACCAGGAAGAGCATATACTGACCTACTATCTGGAGGGTAAAGAATACCCCTTTGCTACCTTTATGGAACTGACCAAGCAGATGTCTTACCTCAAGAAGAAGTACCTCTTTGCCAAAGATTTTGCCCGCGCCAGCTTAGCAGAACTCTTCACTGAAGAAAAGCTAGCGGAAGCGAAGCTGATGGAAATTACTTCATTGGCGAACACCTATTTTGAAAATACCGGCAACGCGACCTTTAAGGCGCATCGCTTACCTGATCAGGTCCAATTCTCTACCGTAAACGCCCTCACGGCAATAGACCTTGATGGCGATGGCCGGGAAGAAGTACTTGTAGGTGGTAACTTCCACGAGTGTAATATCGAGATGGGCCGCTACGATGCCAGTTACGGGCAGTACCTACGTTGGGAAGATGGTCAATGGGCCGCTTACCCACTCGGAGAAGTTAACCTGACGGGCAAGGTTAAGCACTGGGTGCCGATAACAATTGGTGGCCAGCAGCACGTGGTGGTAGGTCGCAATGATGGACCAGCAGCAGTGCTGCGGGTAGGGGAGTAGAAGGTGGTTTTACAAATAGAAAATTTTGAGAGCTTTAGTAGACAGAGATTTATTTCTTCTCTGTGTACTAAAGCTCTTTCTTTTTGGGGAGGCTTCAATGTAGGTTGAACACCTTATATTTAGGGTGAAGCCAAAGCCAATAACAGAAAAGCCCTCCTTTCAAAAAAAAGTGCCATTATGAAAAACTTGACGCAGCCATTTCGGATACATTTTGGGCAAATACCTGTGTTGCAGAAAGTACTGATGGTAAGTGCCCTTTTATTGTTGGGGACTGTCTTTCCTTTGCGGGCAGCACAAAGCAATTTCATGTTTAACCTTAGCCCGCAGCGAATAGCGGAGGGCGACACCCGGCCAGGGTGGAGGACCAGGGGTGGGAGGACCGAAGGGACGGACGACCCGGCTGCCCTGCAAACGAAGAGCGCAGTGGCAGGGGCCCATAATCATATAGTACAGGACACTCTCCCTAATAAAATAATGCTAACGGGAACGGTAAAGTCAGCAGCTACGGGAGATGCGTTGATTGGCGTTTCTATTTTTATTAGAAGCACCGTAACAGGAACGGTGACGGATATTGATGGTGCGTTTGAAATACCAACTAGGGAATTAGATACATTGTGGTTTTCTTACACTGGTTTTGAAACCCAAGAACTAATCGTTCTTCCCGGGCAAGAGAGGTTAGATGTGCTTATGGTTGATATCTCTCCGTTTAATTCTGGTTGTGGTTATATTTTGCCAAGTCCTTTCAAAGACGAGAGGAATGGGATATTAAATTTTAGTGTGCTCCCTCCTCTGCACTTTACTCATCCTTATCAGCTTCTACGAGGGCAATTTCCGGGCTTGGTAGTCAGCCAAGCGGGGAGTGACCCTTGGGCGGTACCGGTGTTGCGACAGCAAGGAGTACATAGTCTGACTCAGAATGCTGCGCCACTGTGGGTCGTAGACGGGATGCCGGGAATGGAGCCACTGCTATTAGATCAGCAAAGTATCGCTTCTGTAAAGTTGCTGCGCCGACCGGTGGATTTGGTGCGTTACGGGCTGCAATCTGGAGCGGGAGTGTTGGAGGTGGAAACGACGGATATCGTACGTAAAAAACTGGCAGTCGTTTATCAAGGTCAGCTGACGATTGAACGCTCTGCGTATTTACCGAACGTAGCTACTGCGGAGGAATACCGTCAATACCCAGGTGGGATTTCGGACTTGGGTTACGGTACTGATTGGTTAGATGAAGTAACCCGGACAGCTCTGAGTCAGGGCCACCAATTGGCAGTAAGTGGCCGCGATGGCGCAACGATCTGGCAAGTAGAAGGTTCCTTTCGCGATGTGCAAGGGGTAGGGCAAAATAGCGAGTGGAGGCAATATACGGGGCGGGCGCAACTGCAGCAATCGTTTTGGCGGGAGCGACTGGTGATTAAAGCCCAAGTGGCGGGGCAACAACGCCAGGGTGAGCGCGATTATCAGCAGACTTTTTTCCAGGCGGCCAAGTATAATCCTACGACTCCGGTAAGCTTTACCGAGCCACCTACCAATTCATTGCTGAATGGTTTTTATAATATCAGTACTAACCAGCTTCGCGATTATTTCGAGGTGGTCCCTTCGATTGATTTTTATAACCCGGTGGCGATACAGGCAGGCTCGAAGCTACTGGAAGAACGGTCTACCCGTTGGCTCCGGGCAGAAGCGAATTTGCAAATAGCGGATCCGCTTCGTCTGCAATTGGCCGTAGGGCAGCAGGCCAATGACCGCCGGAGTGGTGAAGAGAATCGTACCTACGCGTTTTTTCGGGGCAATGGCCATACTACTCAGCCAGGAAGAGCAGAAAGGACTGTTCGTGAACAGCGTCAAGAATGGCTGCGAACACGCTTGAATTGGGAGCACGTTTTTATGTATGGCCTACTGGAATTGGAAGGCAGTTATGGTTTTCAACGACTAGAACGAGAAGATGAGCGTACCCAAGGTTTCAATTTTGGTAATGACGATTTTAGTTTCGATAATTTTGAAACTTTCTTGACAGACCAGAGTTTTTTGCAGCAATCAGGCTATGATGAGCGTACCCGACTGATAGATTTTGGGCTGAATGGGAAACTACGCTGGCGCTGGCTGGAATGGCAAGTGGCTATGAAATACCAAGGGGCAACTAATCTAGGGACAGCAGAACGCTGGCAGCCAGCGGGTGGTACGCACCTGGATTTGAGGTTGAACGAAATTTTTAATATCAACAGTAGAACAAGCTGGAATGCCCATGGTGGATACGCACAGGTAGGGCAGCTACCACGGGACTTTTCCTATGCGCGTGGCCAGTATGACCCTATACGAGAAGATTATGTGAATGTAAACCCTGAACTGAAACCCGAGCGTCGGCGGATTGTAAACGCGGGTTTGAACTGGTATGATTACCAAGGTTTTTTTGGCAGCATCGACTATTTTGCAAGTATGACCAAAGATCCCATAGTGAAACAAGAGCGGGAAGATTTGCCTGCTGCGCTGAACGAATTTGGCGTGAATTTAAGCCAAGCTGCTTTGCGCAATCGGTCGTGGGAACTGGCTATTGGTTGGCAAAAAGGAAGGCAACTACAATGGACGACGACCCTGCGTTGGGCGCACATGAAAACCCAGCTGGTGAGTACGGGGGGCATAGGTCCGGACAGCTACTTTGATGCCAATGGTCAACGAGTAACTGCCAAGTCTGGCGCTGGGGGCTCTATCTGGCGAAATGGGATCGGGTTGGTCGAACTGGATGCTCCTTTCGGGCAAATGATTGGCCGCCAGTTTGATCGAGAGACTACCTTGGCGACTGGCGAGATTAGCCTGTATGATACTTTCCAAGGGGAGGCCTTGCCTTCACCTGATGGTGATTATGGAGTGATAGGGAATGGATTGCCAACCAACACTTACAGTTGGTCCAATACTTTTAGCTATCAAGGTTGGCAGTTGGAGGTAATGCTGCGGGGCGAATTGGGCCATGATTTAGCGCACTTGCGGCGAGGGGAGTTGGAAACTTTCATTGACCAGGAAGGCCTTTTTCCGCAATCGAGAAACTATATGTCTACAGCATTTGATCTGCCGGATAATGTGAGTGGTTTTGCCACTTTTTCAGACCGTTATATTGAGTCAGGAAATTATCTTTCCTTGGACTACTTGAGTATCAGTAGGGTGTTGTATTTACCAAACCAGCAATCCTTGAGCATTAGCCTTACCGGCCAGAACCTACTATTGTGGACCAATTACACAGGTATTGATCCTTCTCCTCGATATATTGATGAAGGCCCTGAAATTGCTGGTGTTTTGCCAACATTGCGCGAACGTGATGGCCAGTTGGCACCCGGTATTGATCGGCGTTACTTTTATCCTCGTTCCAAGGCATTGACCTTGGGATTGAAATGGGGGATGTGATTCTTTTAAAATGCTTCCATGAAGCAAATTTGCCGTATTTTAGCAACCTATCTAAAAAGTCGATTTATGCTACGTTTTCCCCTTTACAGTTTATTCTTATTGCTACTGGTTGCGGCCTGTACACCTACTGAGGATAGCCCATCGGCTGTCGAGATCAAATCTCCTGATGGGCAGCTGGCCCTAAACTTCGAATTGGATGAGGCAGGGGTAGCAACTTATGCATTGAAGCGAGGTGAAACCGTGGTGATTCCGGCTTCTGGCTTAGGGTTTTCCTTTCAGGATGCTCCAGACTTGAAGGCGGGCTGGAAAATCAGCAAGGCAGTTACTGGTTCTAAAAAAGAGACCTGGGAACAACCTTGGGGAGAGCAGCGAATAGTTGAGAACAACTACCAAGAGGCTCGTATTGATATAGAAGAAACCACCGCACCTATGCGGAAATTTACGCTCGTATTTCGATTGTATGATGATGGTTTGGGCTTTCGCTATGAATTTCCTGAACAAGAAAATATGGGCGAAGTGGTCATTACCGACGAGTATACCGAATTTTCATTAACTGGCGACCCTACTTGCTGGTGGATACCTGGCGATTGGGATATTTACGAGCATTTGTATAACCAGACGAGCTTTAGTGAGATTGATGCGCTGAGCAAGCGAGATCACCCTAATCTGGCGCAGACTTTCATTCCTGAAAATGCGGTGAATACCCCTGTTACCTTGAAAACAGATGATGGCCTTTATCTGAGTTTTCACGAAGCCAACCTCACGGATTATGCGGGTATGACCTTACGGGTAAACAAGGAAGCTAACCGCTTTGAGAGCGCCCTGGTAGCCTGGGCTGATGGAGCTAAGGTAAAGCAAAAAACACCTTTCAATACTCCCTGGCGAACCATTCAGGTAGCTGAGCAAGCGGGTGACCTCATTGAAAGCCGTTTGATTGTGAACCTCAACGAGCCCAATGTACTGGAAGGTGATCAAAGTTGGATCAAACCTTTGAAATATGCAGGGATATGGTGGGAAATGCACTTGAATAAATCGAGCTGGGACAAGGCCAGTGGTAAGCATGGTGCTACCACCGAAAATGCAAAACGATACATTGATTTTTGTGCCGAAAATAGCATCAGTGGCCTATTGGTTGAAGGTTGGAATACGGGGTGGGAGCGCTGGATAGGTTTCCCCGATCGCGAAGGCGTTTTTGACTTTGTGACCCCTTACGATGATTATGACCTGGAAGAAGTGGTGCGTTACGGTAAGGAAAAAGGAGTAGATATCATTATGCACCATGAAACCTCTGCTGCTCCGCGTACCTACGATCAACAACTGGATACAGCTTACACGCTGATGCAAAGCTTGGGTATTCATGCAGTTAAGACGGGCTATGTAGGCCCCATTATTCCGGAAGGAGAACGCCATCACGGACAGTGGATGGTACAGCACTATCGGAGGGTTGTAGAAACGGCCGCGAAGCATCAAGTGGCTATCGATGCGCACGAACCCATCAAAGCCACGGGGCTGCGGCGTACTTATCCCAATATGATGACGCGTGAAGGGCTGCGTGGGCAAGAATTCAACGCTTGGTCATCAGAAGGAGGAAACCCTACTGATCACCTCACTATGGTCGCCTTTACGCGAATGTTGGCAGGGCCAATTGATTATACCCCTGGTATCTTCAATCTGACGATGGAACCTTATAAACCTGATAATCGTGTGAAGCATACATTGGCCCACGAGCTGGCGCTTTATGTAGTTATTTATAGCCCTTTGCAGATGATGTCTGACTTGCCGGAACATGCTTCTGGCCAGCCCGGAATGCAATGGGTACGTGATGTAGCAGTTGATTGGGAGCAAACAAAGGTGCTGAATGGTGAGCCCGGCGACTACGTTACCATTGCTCGTCAGGAACGAGGTGGAGATCGTTGGTTTATCGGTGCTATTACGGATGAAAACCCTCGTGCACTCAGCATTGAGCTTGACTTTCTTGATAGAGACCAAAACTATCGCTTAGTGGTCTACCAGGATGGTAAAGAAGCTCACTGGGAGACGAACCCCACGGCAATGGAGATAGAAGAACGTGAAGTTCGCGGAGGAGATATTCTTGATTTACAGTTGGTCGCTGGTGGAGGTGCAGCCTTGATGTTGGTGCCAATGTAGGTGTAAGTGAAGTTTGATACAGCGCTAGTATACTATAGCTGTATCAAACCTCACGCAGTCCTACGCTAATTTCCCCGCAATAAACGCCGTCGTCCAGGCGGATTGGAAATTGTAGCCGCCAGTGATACCATCAATATCGAGTACTTCGCCAGCGAAGTAAAGATTTTTGCAAACCCTGCTTTGAAGGGTTTTGAAGTCGACATCTTGGAGGCTTACGCCGCCGCAGGTGACAAACTCTTCCTTAAAGGTAGTTTTGCCTTGCACGGCGTATACGTCATTGGTGAGCAGAGAAACGAGCTTGTTAATACCGTTTTTACCGATTTCTCCCCATATTTTGTCTTCTGTTAGCTGCGCTTTAGTAAGCAAAAAGCGCCAGAGCCGCTTGGGGAGGTCGTAGGGAGCCAGATTTCCTGCATTTTTCTTGGGATGCGAACGGGCAATACTTTTTAGGTCGTCACGGACAGTATCGTCATTTCTACTGGCTGTCCAGTTGATTTGTACGTTGAAGCGGTAGTCTTTCTCACTGAGGATGCGCGCACCGTGGGCAGAAAGCTTGAGAATAGCTGGACCACTCATGCCCCAGTGGGTGATCAACAGTGGGCCATCGGCTTTGAGTTTGGTGCCTTGAATATTGGCCAGTGCTGGTTCTACCACTACTCCCATAAGTTCGCGTACCGCTTCGCCGGGCATATTAAAAGTAAATAAGGAAGGGACCGGTTCTTCTATCTTATGGCCTAAGTCCTCCAACCATCTAAGTCCGCTGCGTTTTGGTGAGCCGCCGGTGGCTACAATTACTTTGTCGAATAGTTCCGGAGCCTGCTCCTCTTTGAGAAAACTCAATAACCACTGTTCTTTGTGTTGTTGCAATGCGCTTACACCGTAGCCGGTTTTGATGTTTACCTCCAACCGGCGAGCTTCTTTGAGGAAGCAATCAATGATACTTTGTGAACTTTGAGACTCTGGAAAAACGCAATTGTCTTCTTGTGTGACCAGGGGGACCCCCCGCTGCTCAAACCAGTTCATGGTATCTTGGGTACTGAATACCCGAAAGGCCTTTCTCAGTTGACGTGTGCCCCGGGGGTAAGCTTTGATGAGCTCAGGAATAGCAGTGCAACCATTAGTAACATTACAACGGCCGCCTCCTGATACTTTTACCTTGGCTAAGAGCTTAGATGATTTCTCAAGAATAGTAACCTCCGCTGTCGGATGATTTTCTTTGGCCGCCAAGGCCGCAAAGAAGCCAGCGGCTCCTCCGCCAATAATTGCAACCTTCATGAATACTGTTGAATAGACTTTTAAAAAGCTAAAGGTCTGATTTTTCTGAGGAAAGTACTGCTTCTGGGCTGTACTTTCGGCAATTTAGCAAGTGGGCACAGTGCCCTCAAGGGGGGATAATTGATAAAATTGTCAAGGTTATTTAGGGAAGGTCACAATTATAAAAGGATGGTGTACCTTGTCAAAGGAGGTCGACAAAATCTTTTAAAATCTTGCCTTGGAGGACTATAGTTTAAAATGAATGAAATCAGAATTGTAAATTGCGGAAATGAAGATACAACAAATAATTTGGGCTTGTTTGCCTCTAATGGTTTTGCTAAACGCAATAAATTTAGGAGCCCCAGAAGAGGTCAGGTTTTTCACTTTGAATACATGGCAAGAAGGGACTTCCGTGGAGAATGGATTGCTAAAAATACGTGATATCATTATTGAGACGAATGCTGATATTATTTGTTTCACAGAAGTTAGAAATTATAATAATGAGGATTGGACTACTAAAATAGTAGACGAACTTGAATCAGTAGGACTTGATTATTATCGGGGATATATTGGCGGAGATGTTTCAATAATAAGTAAATTTCCAATCCTATCTTCGTTGTTAGTTTATGAGGGAGAAGGCTCTATTGCCCAATTCAATGTAGAATTGGCTAATCAAAATATTATTGTTGCATGTGCTCATTTAGATTATACCTATTATGCCTGTTACTTGCCTAGAGGATATAATGGAGGAAGTCCTGATTGGGAAATGATTAACAACGGTAGTGGTTCCCCTGATCCAGTAAAAGACATAAATTATATTTTAAACTATAACCTTCTTTCTACTAGAGATGAGCAAATTACGTCCTTTATTAACGCTATAAACAAGGAATCAATTCCTGTCATTTTAATGGGAGATTTTAATGAACCATCACATTTGGATTGGACAGAGAATACTAAAACTATGTTTGATCATAATAATATGGTGATTGAATGGCAAAGTACCCAAACCCTAATGACAAATGGATTTAATGATGCATTTAGAGCGTTTTTCCCGAGTGAAACTAATAACCCAGGAATAACTTGGCCCTCCTATGTTCATGGTATTGGAACTACAACTTGGACTCCCTTAGTGGACGAAAGAGATAGAATAGATTATATATTTTATAAAGGAGAGGGAATAATTCCCACGTTTGCGAGTTTGGTTGGGCCTAAAGAATCATATGCAAACAATGAGATAGACACTTTGTATACATCAACGGAAAATTTTCTTGCTTCAAATTTAGAATGGCCTTCAGACCACAAAGGAGTTTTAGTCACCTTACAGTTTCAAAATTAAGAGCATATTGGGAATTGATCCTTCTGCGTTTTCTGATCTCTGTACCATAGGCACGCGAAGCGAGCCGTATCCCTCTATGGACTTTTGTAGAAAGTCCAGCTTATCTATCTACGTTCTTATAAAGCCTGTTCAACTCCAGGTGCTTTTCCAGCGATCCATTTTCAAAGGGAATCATGTAGAAACCGTAGGAATGGCTACGGTTACCTGTATACTGATATTGCTCTTGTGGCCTTGCCCCCCAGCTATCGTCGCCGCCCACGCCGCGTTGTCCCAGGTCTATATTTAATTGCACCAGGTCTTGCTCTTTGATATCTATCGTATGCTTGCGTTTATTCGACGTTTCATACGCTAGTCCATCGGTCGTATCAAAGTCTTCATTATTCATGTGCAGAGCACTGAATCCAAGGCCCGTATTGTTTTCAGAGACAAACAGAATACCATTGGCAAATTCATCAGCAAGAGCTATCCAGCGGGTGTCCGTTTTATAGCCATTGTCTTGTGGGCGAATGTAGGGTACGTATTGTTCCGCCACTTTTGAGGTGTACAGATCAACAAATGCCGAGGCTTTTCGATCTTGATAGTTTTCCCAAGGCCCTCTTCCAAAATAGCTTAAGTTGTCGAAGGTTCTGGGCATTTGCAGACGCATTCCAATTCTGGGGATATCGCCTTTGTATTCCGTGGGATTCAAAGTGTTCTCAATTTGAACAACGCCATTGCCATAAATGGTATAGACCGAAACAAAGGATGTTTCAACAGCCGGAAGCGTGTAGGTTACCGTCATGGAGACCCTGTTGTTTTCGGAACTGATGATGCTTAAATCGCTTACTTCTAATTGCTGGGAAGCCACCTTCCACCCAATGTTTCGCTCCTCCATGCGGTTCCCGAAATCGTTATCCGTGACGGCTCGCCAAAAGTTGGGCTTGGGTCCTTTCCCATCCTGTAATAATTCCTGGCCTTTGAATTGATAAGACGTAATTCGGCCTTCTTTTTCGCTAAAGACAATGGTGATACTGTCACCGGAAATGGTGATGATCCCCTTGGTGTTTTCAAAAGACAAACTGGCCTCGGATGGGATATTTGTTATTGCTCTTTCGAATTTGCTGCTTAGCGGGAGTTGTTCATGCGCAAGCTCGAAGTTTGCCGGTAAAACACCCCACGGCTTTTGGGTGCTTGCTGCGATTTCCACGAAATACTCGGTGTTTGCTGCAAAGTCGATGTCTGCTAATGGAATACGAATAAGCGTTCCGGTGTGAGGTAGGGTGTTTAAATCTTCGAAATCAAACCGCTTGAGGATTTTCCCATCTGACTTGACCAGCGCCGTAAACTTGAATTGATTAAGATTGGTGAAATCATAGAGGTTTTCCACCAGTACCCTCAATTCATTGTTACGACTGATGCCTTTGCGTTTGAAGTTGATGAATTCATGCGCTTTCTTTACCTCATAGAGCGCCGGTTGGGGCGATCGGTCAGGAAATACAATGCCGTTGTTGAGGAAGGTGTTATCAGTGGGCATATTTTCTCCGTAATCACCACCATAGGCGTAATATCGCTCCCCTTGATCGTTGGTTTTCCAAATGGCTTGATCTACCCAGTCCCAGATAAATCCACCTTGCAGATTATCGTACTGCTCAATGATATCCCAATAGTCCTGGAAGTTTCCAGAGCTGTTGCCCATGGCATGTGCATATTCACTAGGGATAAAGGGCCGGTCTGTTTTAGATCGACCAATTTCTTCGAAGCGGGCCGGAGAAGGGTATTGGGGTACAATAATATCCGTATTACTTTCCATGTCGTATAAACTGCCGTCATGCGCTTTATAAGTGCGTTCATACTGGACTGGCCGCTTGCTACTGTCATGTGCTTTGATGGCATCATAGCCGTTGAAAAAAACCACCCCGTTTCCGGCTTCATTACCCATCGACCAAATAATGACCGATGGATGATTGCGGTCACGTTTTACCATGCGGACCATCCGGTCTACATGCGCTTTTTCCCAACTCGGTTTCTTGGCCAAAGTATGCTCGCCATAGTACATGCCATGCGATTCTATATTGGCTTCATCCACAACATAGATGCCGTAGCTATCACATAGCTCATAAAATCGTCTTCCTCGGGGATAATGGGCCAGGCGGACGGCGTTAATGTTGTTTTCTTTCCAAAGCAGAATATCTTTTCGCATCAATTCCTCTGACATCACATGCCCTGTTTCCGGGTCAGCTTCGTGTGCGTTCACACCTTTCAGGGTGATACGCTGGCCGTTGACTAAAAGCAAGCCATTTTTAATTTCGACAGACCGAAAGCCCACTTTTGTGGACGTAGTTTCCAGTAAATGGCCTTCCTGGTCTAGAGTCTCCAGAATCAGCGTGTATAAATTTGGATGTTCAGCACTCCATTGTTTTACATTTGGTATGGTCATGCTAAAATTCGTAGAACGATTTTCTGAATTATTGATGGATAGCGTGGTACTGTTAGCAGCGATGCTGTTTTCGTCGCTATCCAATAGTTGATAAGACAGCGTGATGGTTTTGTCCTCAAGAAGGTGGCTTTTCAAATCTATGTCAAGGGAGAATTCACCATCTTGATAAGCTTCATCTAAAGTGGACTTCACTTCAAAATCCTGAATCCGAACCTTAGGCTGCCCATAGATAAAAACATCGCGCTCAATGCCACTAATTCGCCAAAAATCCTGGCACTCCAAATAGGAGCCATCGGTCCAGCGAAAGACCTGAAGGGCTATGGTATTGGTGCCTGCTTTAACGGCTTTGGTGATGTTGAATTCGGCGGGTAGCTTGCTGCCCTGAGAATAACCAATATACGCTCCGTTTACCCACACAAAGCCACCAGATTTCATGGCTCCGATATGCAAAAGTATTTCCTTGTCGCCCCAAGTTTCATCCAGGGTAAACGTTCTCATATAAGAGCCAACAGGGTTATAGTTGTCTGGAACATCTCCTGGATTTTTAGGGTAAATCCTGTCCGTGAATTCCATATCATCAGCCACGGGAGCCTTGTAATCGGCAAACTCATATTGATGGTTCACATAAATAGGCACACCAAAGCCTTCAACTTCCCAGTTGGAGGGCACATTAATGTCCTCCCAGCTTGCCGTCTCCGAAATGGCCTTCATAAAAGATACCGGGCGATCATTAGGGTCTCTGACCCAATTGAATTTCCAGGTGCCATTTAAAGACTGGTAGTATCCAGGCTTGTTGGTTTGCCGCTCCTCAACGGTAGAAAAGGAAGAAAACGAAGCGTGGGCAGCCATTTTATGTTCGCCCACCATAAGCTCATTTTCAATGTAGTCCTTGTAATCAGCAATAGGGTCATTGCCCTGGCCGTAAAGTGAGACAGACAACAAGAGTAAGGTTAGGGCCAAATAGAAACGGTTTGTCATTTGATGTGCCTGGCTTTGTGAGATCTCAATGTACGAATTTCAGAAGTTTTGATTATTGGGTTATAGCCATTGATGAGTTGGTAACTGTAAATGAGACCGAAGGTAACAGATCAGGTAGGCCTTCCGGCGATGCCCTTCTGGGGGGGACATCATTAATTCAGCTTTTATCACTCGTGGCGCTTTAGTATTTTCGTGCTGTTCCTTACTTTAAAGCCACAAAAAGAAAATGATGATAAAACAAATCTACCTAATCATAAACTTGGCGCTCCTCTGGGGCTACCTGGGCGCACAGGACTTTACCAATTCCTCGTGGCATATTCCCGCCACCGATATTGACCCCAACCATTATTTTGGTATCACCGTGGCGAATGGTGTCGTGGGCCTGGTATCTTCGCCAGAGCCGATGAAGGTGCAGGATGTCGTCCTCAATGGCGTCTACGATTACTACCAGCGTGGTCGTGTCTCCAACATCCTCAAGACCTTCAACCACATGAACCTGGACCTCGATATTGATGGCCGCCGGATCGGCAGGGCAGATATCAGCAATTTTGCCCAGGTGTTGGATATGAAGAAAGCCCAACTCGTGACCACCTTTACCGTGGGCAGCGACCTGGAGATCACTCACCGCCTGATGTCGCTCCGGCACCTGCCCTACACGGCCATGAGCATTGTAGAGGTGAAAGCCAAGCGCAATTTGGAAATTACCGCCAGCAGCACCATCGAAGCGCCCGATCATTTAGGAGATGTTCGTAACTATTACGCCGAAATTGATCGGCCCCACGTAATGGTACCGCTGATGACTTCGGTGGCGAATAGCCCTTCAGGGAAGCAAAAAGTGGCAGCGTCAGTGAGTTTTATCTTCGAAGAGGAGCATGGCCATGAGCCTGACCTGATCCATGAGGATTGGGATTACAACCGGCACCTTACCAAATTTAGGAAACCACTCAAGGCTGGCGAAAGCTATTCTTTCAGTGTGGTGGGGTCTACCTGCGCCAGCCGTCAGTTTGAAGATCCCCACAACGAGGCCGAACGCCTCACCATCTTTGCTGCACTTGAAGGCAAAGACCGCCTACTCATGCGCCACCAGCAAGCATGGGACAGGCTATGGGAGAGCGACATCATCATCGAAGGAGATTTGCGCGCCCAGCGGGCCGTGCGTTCTGCCTTGTATCACTTGTACTCTTTTGCCCGCGCGGGTACTTCCTACAGCCTTTCGCCTATGGGCCTTTCTGGCTTAGGCTACAATGGCCACGTATTTTGGGACACTGAAATTTGGATGTACCCCCCTATTCTAGCTATGCAACCCGCTATGGCAGAATCATTGATGGAATATCGTTACGATCGCTTGGGAGCAGCTCAGCAAAACGCTTTTTCGCACGGCTATGAAGGGGCTATGTATCCTTGGGAGTCGGCGGATGATGGAACAGAGGACACCCCGGTTTGGGCACTTACCGGCCCCTTTCAGCACCATATTTCTGGCGATGTGTCCTGGGCCTGTTGGAAATACTACCAAGTGACGGGCGATAAGGAATGGCTGCGTGAGCGGGGCTGGCCCATCATGAAATCTGTTGCCGATTTCTGGACCAGCCGGGTGGAACGCAATGGCCCCGGACAGTATGATATCAAAAATGTCATTGGTGCCAATGAGTGGCTGGAGAACATCGATAACAACGCTTACACCAACGGTATGGCCATTACCGTCCTTCGATACACGACCCAAGCTGCTACTGAGTTGGGGCTTACGCCTGACCCCGATTGGGCACATGTCGCTGATAATATTCCCATCGTCCAGTTTCCGGACGGGACAACCCGCGAAAATGACACCTACGCAGGTGAAATCATCAAGCAGGCCGACGCCAACTTACTAGCCTATCCCATGAAAATTGTTCAGGGTGAAAAACGAATTCGTCAGGATTTAGCCTATTATGAACCCAAAATGGCGCCAGATGGCCCAGCCATGTCTGTAGCTGTTTTAGCAACGCTTTACGCACGCCTTGGCGAACCAGAAGAAGCTTACCGTTTGTTTAATAAAAGCTATCAACCCAACGAGGTGCCTCCCTTTGGGGTGCTGGCAGAAACTGCTGGTGGTACCAATCCTTATTTTGCTACCGGTGCAGGAGGAATGTTACAAACGGTATTGTTTGGTTTTGGTGGCCTGGAGATTACGGATGAAGGGATCATTCAAGGTAAAGGCCATTTGCCTAAGGCATGGAAGTCATTGACCATTACCGGCGTAGGCCGTGACCGGCAAACATTTAAAGTCGAGTAAGGCGCTATTTCTTTAAAAAAAAGAACGCCAACTCACGAAAATATCGGAGTTGGCGTTCCACATCTAAACGTCTGGTATAAAATTCTTAAGCGCTTAGTCCTCGAAGCCCAAGGCTCGTAAGGCATCTTCATCTTCTTCGGTGGCAATAACTTTAAGGATATCACCTGTGCGTGAGCAATTGCCACAAAAGCCAGGGTGTTCAACTTCCTCAAAGTCTAGCTCGAAGCTAAGAATGGTAATGCCATCAGCACTGAGGAGGTCAACAATTCGTTGGCCCCAATCTTCGGCACTCTCGTCGCCGAGGTCATAGGTGCTACCACAAATGACAATAGCATGGAGCTCTAAGGCTATGCTGTTAGGAGGTGCAGGCAGTATCGTGACATCTTCTTTGTCACAGGCAAAAGCAAGAAAGGAAAGGCATAAAATGCCGATGAGGTTACGCATGATCATTAGGTTTATAGGGTTTGTAAATGAACAAAGAACTTACACCTGGTAAGACAGTAATGGCGGAACCAGGCGTTGGGTGAGCAAAAGTGAAGATTGTGTTAAAAAAATCGGAAAATTAGCTGGACTTTCGACATCACCCTAGGTGGGTATGGTCTATTCCGTGCATCTGCAATAAAAAGCAACCTTCCCAGTTTGATCATGGGCCATGCCTTCTCCCGTCCCGACTTTTCTAGTCGAAACGGGATCGGCACCAGGCTATTCGCTCTTTCCGCTCCTTAGGGGCGGTTTCAAACCCGACCCTAAGGAGCGGAACCGCTGCTATCCTTTGTCTCTGCGCGCTCCGCTTACCGAGCTTCGGCCTGCTGGCCTGCGCACTAGTTTTGGGTTATTATCTATTAGTGTGGAGGCCGTATATTAGGGAACTCCTCGCATGTAAGTAGCGTTGAGGAATCGATTAAATTATCAGAAAGATGGAAACCACTACGATCGTTCAGCATTTGAAAAAGCTGGAAAAAGAGCGAGGAATAAGAATTCTACTAGCGGTAGAAAGCGGTAGTCGGGCTTGGGGCTGTGCCTCTCCCGATAGTGATTATGATGTACGTATTATCTATGTACGGAAGCCTGAGTGGTACCTCTCTATCAACGAAGGAAAAGATAATATTGACTATTTTGAAGGAAAGCTACTAGATGTAAGTGGCTGGGATATCCGCAAAGCATTGCGTTTGTTGGCAGGGTCCAATGCTACGCCTTTTGAGTGGGCACAATCACCTGTTGTCTACATGGAGGTACCCGGTTTTCGGGAAGAATTACTGACTTTTGCACGTGCGTATTTTCGGCCAGTAAACGCATTGAACCATTATCGAGGCATTGCTCACAATAGCTTGGCGGTAAAGGACGGTGAGGAGATGAAACTTAAAAAAATGTTTTATGTTATCCGCCCTGTTTTGGCTGCGCAGTGGATTGCTCGAAAAAGGACGGTGCCACCGATGCACTTGGAAGGTTTACTGGGGATTGTAGCTGAAGCCAACATCAAAACCATGATAAAGGATTTGATTGTAAGAAAGGCAACAGTGAATGAAGATTACCACTATGTACCCGATCCAAGCTTGGTAGCTTTTCTGATGGAAAAATTAGAAGAAGTGAAAAATATCGAATTGCCAAAGTCTCCTCTGATGGATAAGGAACCCTTGAATGTGTTTTTTCGAGAGGTTCTAACAAATACCTGGAAATGACCATTGATGAATTGAAAGAACGAGGGTTGATTGTCTATGAATGCATCTCAGGAAGCAAGGCTTACGGATTGGACGTGCCTGGCTCTGATACAGATATAAAGGGCGTATTTGTATTGCCTCAGAGAGATTTCTATAGCTTTGAATATCTACCACAGGTTGCTGATGCTACAAATGATACTGTTTATTATGAATTAGGTCGCTTTTTGGAATTACTCAAAAAGAATAATCCTAATATGCTGGAAATGCTGGGTACACCACCAACGAAGGTGTTATTCCGGCACCCCTTGTTGAATGACTTACATCCTGAGCTGTTTCTATCTAAGCGCTGCAAGGATACTTTTGGTGGTTTTGCGTTTACGCAAATCAAAAAAGCACGAGGATTGAACAAGAAAATCGTTAATCCAGTGGACAAAAAACGTAAGACGATTCTGGCCTTTTGCTATGTTTTGCATGGGCAGGGTTCCTTGTCGTTGGAGCAATGGTTGGTGAAGAATAACCTAAGGCAAGAGCAGTGTGGACTGGTTCGTGTTCCGCACGCAAAGGATATTTATGGATTGTTTGTAGGAGACGAATATCAAGGTATTCTAAAGAAAGAAAATGCTACCTCTGTTCGGTTGAGTAGCATTCCCAAAGGAGAGGTGCCCCGAGCATACCTTTATTTCAATAAAGATGGCTATGCTACCTATTGCAAAGATTATCGAGACTATTGGGCGTGGGTAGAAAAGCGTAACGATGCTCGTTATGAGAACAATATAGAGCACGGAAAAAACTATGATGCTAAGAATATGATGCACACTTTTCGCCTGTTGGATATGGCAGTGGAGATATTGGAGAAAGGAGAAGTGATTGTAGAACGTCCCAACCGGGAAGAATTACTGGTGATCCGGTCAGGTGAATGGGAATACGACGCATTGATTGAGCGCGCGCACAAAAAAATGGAGGAGGTCACTGCTGCTTACAAAACGAGCACGCTCCCTGAACAACCCGATGAAGCCGCTATTAACACTTTGCTAGTAGAACTCCGGAGCGCATTTTATCAGGTGACTCCGTGGAAATTAGAAGAATAGAGAATGCTAAGGATCCAAACATTTACCAGAAAAGAGATCGTAGCCTATCTGGATGATTTGGCGCAACTGAGGATCTCTGTATTTCGGGAATATCCCTATTTGTACGATGGCTCTCTCGATTACGAAAAGGAATACCTGCAAACTTTTTTGGAGGCAAAAGACGGTATTGTAGTTGCCGCATTTGATAAAAATCAAGTCGTAGGTATATCCACAGGGTTACCCCTTGCGCAGGAGCCCGCATCCGTAATTGGGCAATGGGCTACAGAAGACGTAGCTAGCATCTATTACTTTAGTGAGTCTGTACTAGATCGCGATTATCGGGGGCAAGGCATCGGCGTGCAATTTTTTCAAACTCGTGAGGCCTGGGCTCGTGAGTTGGGCTTTCGTCAAGCTGTGTTTTGTGGGGTCGTTCGCCCGGATAATCATTTGCTAAAACCTGTAGACTACCTGCCGTTGGATCAGTTTTGGCAAAAGCGCGGGTTTACTAAAAAAGAGGGCTATTTTGCCGAAATGAGCTGGCTGGATATTGGGGGCGAGGAGGAAACGACCAAAATTTTGCAGTATTGGTGGAAAGCTTTGTAAGACGATTTTTCGTTCAGTAGTAAAGGTACTTTGGGACCTAAAACAGCGCCGCGCTATCAGTATTACCTGATAACGCGGCGCTGTTTTAGGTGGCTTACAACTAGTTGAGGTAAACAGAATGAGCCCTCAATAGCAGTAATAACCCTATACCAAGTACAAAGTACTTCGTACCAAATACCTTAACCTTTACTCCCCGCGGCCCATAAATTTCCGGATACCGGCAAATAGGCCAACTACTGCGAGGGCCACGAGCTTCCATGCTTTTAATAGGAAGATGCCAATAGAGGCAAGTAGACCTGTTTTCAAGAGTACTTTACCGGCAATTAATCCGCCGATGCCGTAGGCTGCTAGACGATCTACACCAGGGCGATAATCGGCATAGCGCTGACCAGGCTCAAATTCCACACCCGCTAGAATACCATTAATGTTCTCTTTGATCTCTGGTAGGAGTTCCATCTCACCAATGGCATTCAGTACGAGGTAGCCTTCTCGGCCCAGAACCCGAATACTGTAGTTGAGTGTATTGGTTTCCATGTCGTCAAAATTCAGCTCCATAGCCCAGTGCAGTTTTTTGGTCGCTTCATCGTAAAAAGGTGGGCTGCCCCAGCCGACCATTCGCACAGTACCATATCCTTGTTCTTCTCGATATTCGCTTTCGGCTGCGGTATCCTCAATGAGGCTTTCCAGGAGTTCATCGTAATCAATGTCTTTGGCATCATCATCGGCTACGTGCCCTTCGTCAGCATAGGTAATGTTGATTCCGTAACCACCAAGGTCATTGAGCCCACCTTCAAGGGGGAAAAGCATTCCGAGTGATGGCTCTGAAGAAGGTGGGTTACCCCAGATGTCTGTCAAAATCATTTCTGCATCAGCCGGACCTACGTATTTGAAACCAGCAGGTACTTTGAGAATAGCGAGATCCTCACCAAGAAGCACTGTATCTGTACGATAATCAATGGTCTGTGCAACACTGTCGAGGTAAGCTTGATAGAGCGCGAGATAAAAGGCATCCTGTTCTGCTTCTGATAGATTCAGGCTGTCTGTTTCGGCGCTTGCCCATAAAGCAGGGGCCGTTCCCAGGAAGAGGAATAGTAATAAATAACGCATGAATAGGGTTGGTTTTTAAGTGAGACTGCCTAAAATTTAGACAATCTCAGTGTCAGAGAAAGAGTTTTGTTGGTTAATAGTACGAAAATAGCAGGAAAATAGTTCCTTAGAGCTTGTTTCGCAGTAGGAATAAGTCCCAATCCCTATGACTGACGGCTCTTACACCCTTACACTTTTCCACCCTTACCCCTTCAGTTTTACCATTGTCAGAATAGTAGCAATCGCTACCGTCTCATTGGTTTCGTCATAAACTTCTACCAACCATTTTACGATGCCTTTGCGGTAATCTTCGTCGTCACGTTTTTGCTGCTCGATCTTTTCCTTGGCGGTAAGGTAAACACCAATAGTCATGCCGGGGTAGACGGGCTTGGTAAAGCGACAAGTCTCCAGGCCATAGTTCAGTAAAACAGGCCCTTTGCGAGGCTCCACGAAGAGTCCGGCAGCCTTACTCAGCACCCAGTAGCCGTGGGCTACCTTCTGTTCAAAAGGGGTGCCTTCCAGCGAGGTAGCATCTACGTGAGCGTAAAAACGGTCGCCGGTGAGGTTGGCAAAATTACCAATGTCGTTTTCGGTAACGGTATGCTTGGCCGTAGTGATCGTGTCACCAATTTTGATGTCCTGAAAATGTTTGCGAAACGGGTGGATATCACTCTCCGTACGGGCAGCGCCAGGCTGGTATTGTTGGGTTACCTGCGTGAGCATGGTAGGGTGCCCTTGGAGGGCTACCGTTTGCAAATAATGCTTAACTGACCGAATTCCACCCAGTTCCTGGCCACCGCCGGCCCGCCCCGGCCCGCCGTGGTTCATCAGCGGCATAGGTGATCCGTGGCCGGTGCTCTCGGGCGCACTTTCGCGGTTGAGGATCAGTATCCGACCGTGCTGCGCGCCAGCACCCAAAAGGTACTCCTGCGCCGTGTGGGCATCGTAGGTACAGATGGTACTTACCAGCGAACCTTTGCCCAGGTTGGCCAACGCAATAGCATCGCCCAATTCGCGATAGGGGAGGAGTGTGCTCACCGGACCAAATGCCTCTATATCATGCGTAGCAGTCTGCTCGAAAGGTTGGTCATTGCGTAGCAAAATTGGCGTACAAAAAGCACCCTTTTCGCGGTCGCCGGATACTTCGAAATCATCCAGTTGTCCGTAAACCAAATTACTGGATTTCAACAACTGCTGTACTCGTTCTTTGACGACTTGCTGCTGTTTTTTACTTACCAGCGCGCCCATACGTACCCCCTCGTTGCGAGGGTCGCCAATCGTTGTCTTTGCCAGTTGTTGACCTAGTGCTATTTGTACGTCTTCAATGTATTCTTCTGGGACAATAATCCGGCGAATAGCCGTACATTTCTGTCCTGCTTTGGTGGTCATTTCGCGGCGAACTTCCTTGATGAAGAGACTAAATTCTTCAGTACCAGGAGCCGCGTCTTTGCCCAATATTGCAGCGTTTAAGCTATCGGCTTCCATGTTGAAAGGAACGGCCTCGTTCGTAATTCGTGGCATACCTTTGAGCTTTCGTCCGGTAGCCGCAGACCCCGTAAAGGTGACAACATCCTGGCTGTCCACAGTATCCAAAATACCTACACCTGAGCCCTGCACGAGTTGCAGACTCCCTTCGGGTAAAATGCCCGAAGCAATGATATCGCGTACCATCGATTCTGTAAGAAAACTGGTGATTTCAGAAGGCTTGACCACCGCTGGCATGCCTGCCAATAAATTGACGGCTACTTTCTCCAGCATTCCCCAAATAGGGAAGTTGAACGCATTGATATGGATCGCTACGCCCTGGCGAGGAACCATCACGTGGGTACCAATAAACGTCCCCTCCGTAGAAAGGCGAGCTGCTTCACCATCAACGTACCAACGTTGATCACCAAGCTGCCGACGCATACTGGCGTAAGCAAACAAAGTACCAATACCACCTTCAATATCTACCCAACTGTCGCCTTTGGTAGCACCGGTTTGATAACTCAGTGGATAGTATTTCTTGCGTAAATCATTGAGGTGCATGGCCAGCTTCTTCAGCATCAAACCCCGCTCGCGGAAACTCATCTTGCGCAGCGCCGGGCCACCTGTCTTGCGAGCGTAATCGAGAATGTCACCAAACTCCAGGCCTGCAGTAGAACAACTGCCGATCACTTCACCCGTCGAGGCATCAAATTGCGTAAACTCTTCCTGACTGGGGCCTACCCATTTGCCCTCGATATAGTGCTGTAACTGCATATTGTTGATGATTTACGAACGTTCGTTCGCAAAGATAAGCGGTTTTTATGGTTTGTGGAACAAGTGTTGCGGAAGAATGACTTTCTAAAGAAAAAAGTACGCTGGGTTTTATTTTGCTTTGGGGCTGTAGCTACGCTGCGCTGGCTACCACTTGCTCCACATATTAGTGCTTGCTGCGCTGCACTATTTCGATGAAAGATCGGAACAAGCTCATCCTTCTTAGTCCCTCCGGGCTTCGGGCTTCAGGCTCCGCCTTGCGCACTAACCTTTTACCCCGGTAATACCTCTCTCAATCGTTGTACAATCCGAAAAGTAGCAGGGCAAACACTGGTGTTCTTCAAGGTTAAATCCAAAATTTGATGGAAGTTCTTGCGGTCGGTATGGGGATATTCGCGGCAAGCGCGAGGGCGAGCTTCATAAATACTGCAATAATTGTCGTCGCCAAGGAAAGGGCAAGGTGAGGAGTTGAGCACATAATCGCCATCTTCATCCAAGTGCAGGTGTTGATCTACCAGCGCTGCCGGACGGATGCCCAGGTGGCGAGCTACTCGGTCGATATCGATATCCCGGAAGATAGGGCTGGTGGTTTTGCAACAGTTGGCGCAAGCCAGGCAATCCATTTCCTGGAAGACTTCTTCGTGGAGTTCCGTAACCGTTGCGTCAAGCTCTCGTGGTGGGCGTTTGCCAATACGGGCGAAGTATTTGCGGTTCGTTTTGCGCTCCTGCTTGGCTAAGGCCTTGATGTCCGGTAAAATTTCGGCGAGGTTTTTCGCTTTCATGGGAGCAAAGGTAAACAGCACGAAGATAAATAGCGATTTTATTTTTCATAATAGTTAACTAAACGATTCACTTTGAGTGTGTTAACTATTTGAAAAATCCAGAGAAAATCGCTATTTATTTTCTGCGCAATATGAAGAAAAAAGCAGCTTTAACGTTTATTTTTGCAGTACAGAATGGCAGTGCTAGGCTTGATCAATTTGAACCATATAAGGGATTATAAGGACCAGATGAATTTTCTTGCACACCAGAAATTGCGCAAATAACAACAAAGCATGAAATACCTGATGACGACGATCTTTTTGAGCCTTTTTGCTTGCCTTTGTTGGCAATGCAGTGCTGCGGATACACCGGAGGCGCAGTCTACCGCGCCAATGGCCGCCGAAAATGGCAACTTTACCATCAATGTAGCAGGCTTAGGTGCCGGAACAGTGCGGCTGGTAGGTATGCTTAATGACCAGCAGTTCTTGGCAGATGAGGCAACTTCTGATGCAAATGGTAGTGTAACCTTTACCAAAGATGAGCCTTATCGGCAGGGCATATATTTTGTGTTGCTTTCCAATAATGCCAATTTTCAGATGATCATTGCGGAAGACCAAACCTTCACTTTGTCCACTCAGGTAAATGACTTGGTAGGAGGTATGCAGATAGAAGGTAGTGTGGACAACCAATTGCTTTACGATAATCTCCGTTACGAAACGACCTACCAAGGCGCATTAAACCCTTTATCGCAGCAACTGAAAACATTGGCAGAAGGCAGTGCAGAATATACCGCAGTCGAAAAACAACGTCAACAACTGATAGCCGACCGTAAAAGCTATCTGGATGAAGTATTTGCGACCTACCCTACCTCCTTTTTCGTCAAGTTTAAACAGGCGGGCCAGAATCCTGAACTACGCCGCGAGTTACCCAACGACGCGCAGGTAACCGCTTACCGGATGGAGTTTTGGGATAACGTTGATTTCTCTGATGAGCGATTGATGAATACGCCCGTGATTTTTAACAAGATCAAGCGTTATTTTGAAGAGCTTACGCCGCAGCAGCCAGACTCTATTATTCTGTCTTTAGAGCGGCTTGTTGAGCGCTTACCCACATTGGAAAACTCAGAGTACTACAAGTATTTTGTCAATTACGTAGCCCTCAATTATGAGCCCACCAAGACGACGTTGATGGATTCTGAAGCAGTATTTGTACACATGGTACAAAACCATTTTACGTATGAAAGAGCGTTCTGGTCAGACTCCACCAATGTTTATGCCCTCCAATTGCGGGCCGATGAAATGGCAAATAGTCTGGTGGGGCAGCCAGGCCCTAATGTGAAGGCACCTAATGAGAAAGGCCAATTGCAGTCTATTTATGACCTCAAGGCCCCCTATATTGTTGTATATCTCTACAATCCTGACTGTGAACATTGCCAAGAGCAATCACCTGTGTTGGTTGATTTGTACCGGGGCTGGCAGCAACAGTCGCCTCCTTTAGTAGACGTTTACGCGATAGCGATTGATACGGAAGATGCGCTGTGGAAAGATTATATCTCCAAAACGGGAATGCGCTGGACCAATGTCTTTGATCCATCCAATAAAGCCATTTATAAAACCTATTACGTAAATGTTACCCCAGAGGTTTATGTACTAGGCCCAGACCGGAAAATTATAGCGAAGAATTTGAACGTGAGTCAGATCAATGATGTAATAGAACGCGACCAGCAGAAAAGGTAAAATGTTCTAAAATAAAGAAGGGAGCTGAGACAGCTCCCTTCGAATCCCCCTTGTAGTTAACCTACAAAAATTAGTTCTGTTTTATTGTTAGGGCAGGTATTAAAAAAAGCTAACGATGGGGTACATCATCATTAGCGATGTGGGATTATAAAACTTCTTTGGATTTTTGGGGAAAATCAAAAAATGGTGGTGTGTGTTTGTTTGTTACGGTTTTTAAGACGGCCGTATTTTGTTCGGGTCACAAAGATAAGATGTTTTTTTAAAAATATTGTTTATTTAATTATTTTAAGTGCTGTTTTTCAGTTGGTTGTGTCTTTGTTTGGACGTAAAGTGAATTTGTATCCAGGGTTTTACGTAGTTTTCTATATGTATACAGAGCTTTACTAAATAATAAAGAATCAATAAAACGATTACTTACTAGGGAAATGAACCTTCCTACAGTAGCTTTGTCTTTTCTTTTGAAATTAAGGAACAGCACAATACGAAGACTTCATGTTAAAAAATACCGCGCTACTAGCTCGTTTGGAATTGGTATGGTGGCTCATTACGGCCATCATTGCTGTAATGATATTGGCTCCAATTATTTACAAACTACCTGATTATCAATTTCTTTGGCCCAACTTGGTGTTCATCCTGGTGATGGTTACCTTTACCCGCTACATTTTCTTTTTGAAGTATACCTTTTTGGCAACGTGGCGCAATATCAAGGTTGCCATTATCTTCCTGTGTGTTTTTATCGCCTTTCTATTGGTCCAAGAGGTCAATCTTTTTCAAACCTTCTTGGATGAGAATGGAGTAGAGGCCATCGTCGGCAGCCTTCCGCGCACGGAGCAAGGGCCTATGATGAAATTCATCAAGAGTGAAATGCTTTTGTTTGGTGTAGGCGCGGTGATTACCTGCGGCGTTTTGCCGCTGCGGCTGGTGGTATCTATCTGGCGGCGTTGGAATGGGTACGAGGATTAGGTAGGAGAGTCATACCCGTCAAGCAGAATACTTCTTTTACTATAAACAACCTCTAAACCTTGATTTATGTACACCAAGAAAGTTTATAAGACTACGGACATGGCAAAATGGACTCGATATGAGACCTTTTTGTTTTTTGCCATTATTATAGTCGTCGTGGCCTTGTATTATTTTTTTGATCTGTCGTGGTTGCAAATACCGTGGACACCCTTGGCTTTGATAGGAACGGCGGTAGCATTTGTTATCGGTTTTCAAAACAACTCGGCTTACGGCAGGATTTGGGAGGCAAGGATGATTTGGGGAGGTATCGTCAATACATCCCGAACGTTTGGGATGTTTATACAAGACATGGTGACGAACGAATATGCTGATGTCAAATCTTCAAAAGAAGAACTGCACCATGAGATAAAAACCCTTACTTATCGGCATATCGCTTGGATGACGGCATTGCGCCATAGCATGCGAACATCCAAGCCTTGGGAAACAGTTATCAATGAAAAAGCCAATAGAGAATGGAGTGAAATGGTTCGCCCACCAGAATGGAGCACAACGGTAGAAGAAGATTTGAAACCCTATCTGTCAGCGCAAGATATGGAATATGTGATGAGTAAAAACAACAAGCAAACAGCGCTATTGTATTTGCAGTCACATCATCTTAGGAAACTAAAAGAAAGTGGTTTGATTTGGGAGTTTTCTTTTCTAAACCTGGAAAGTATACTCGAGGAGTTGTTTACCGTTCAAGGAAAATCAGAACGGATAAAGAACTTCCCATACCCTCGGCATTTCGCTACGCTGAATCATTACTTTATGTGGATATTTATTTTGATGCTACCATTGGCAATTGTTCCTCAGTTTGCTGAAATTGGTCAGGAAATAAGTAAATCCCACCCCTTTGTAGGTGATCTGTTTATGTGGTTGGCTGTTCCTTTTTATGTGATTGTTGCTTGGGTTTTTCATACCATGGAAAAGATAGGCAGAACGGGCGAAAACCCTTTTGAAGGCTCGGCAAACGATGTTCCTATCTCAACCATCGCCAGAGGTATTGAAATAGATTTACGTCAAAACCTGGGAGAGCAAGCAGGGGAGATACCGGAGCAATTTCCAGTTGTTTATGATACGCAGATGTAAAAAAAGAATGTTGAAAGAAATAACATGTGTTTTATTTGATATGGACGGTGTCATTATTGATTCCGAATTACTCCATAAAAAAGCGTATTACGAAACCTTTGTTTCTTTAGGTTTAGAGGTGTCTGAGGAGTTGTACAAAACCTTGACGGGGTCTTCTACCATAAATGCTTTTCAGAAACTGGTGGCACATTTTGATTTAGAGGAAGACCCCAACGAACTGGTTTTGCAAAAACGCAAGCGCTATGTTGATTTCTTTGAGAATGATCCAACTTTACACCTGGTAAATGGGGTAGAGGATATTATCAAGTATTTCTACAACAAGGGGCTTACTTTGGTGCTGGCTTCTTCTTCTGCAATGGTAAATATAGATCGTGTGTTTAACCGATTTGACCTGAATCAATACTTTACGGCTAAGATCAGTGGTGCAGACTTAAAGGAGTCCAAACCACATCCAGAGATATTTGAAAAAGCCGCAATTTTAGGAAACACCCCCAAAGAGAACTGTATTGTTATCGAAGATTCCGACAACGGAGTTAAAGCCGCTAAGGATGCCGGCATTTTTGTTTTTGGATACAGAAACCCAATGGCAGCAGATCAAACTTTAGAACATGCCGATGTGATCATTACGGACTTTGGGGAGTTGAGGGAGTATGTTTGAAAACTCAAACCACCTCGCCACCCATCGCTCCACTACCTGGCCCAAGCGTAATCACCTGATCTGCTGCACCAATCAAGGTGCTATTATGTTCAATGAAAAGCAGGGTGTCGCCACCGTCAATGATCGATTGAAAAACCTTGATAAGTTGTAGAATGTCAAAATAATGGAGGCCTGTACTTGGCTCGTCGAAGAGATACAAGCGTGTGCCTTTTCGTTTTTGCATCAATGATTTGGCAAGTTTCAAACGTTGGGCTTCACCGCCGGATAGGGTGTTGCCGGATTGGCCCAATCGTAAATGCCCTATTCCCACTTGCTTTAGGGTGTGCAAACTTTCTACAATAACTCCGGTAGCAAAAAAATCAATGGCTTCTTGCACGGTCATGCGTAATACTTCGCCTATGGAACAGCCTTTGAAGGTACAAGCCAGGATCGTCTCATTATAACGCATCCCTTTGCAGGTGTCGCAAGTGAGCCAGATGTCACTCATGAAATCCATGCTGGTTTTTAGCTTTCCAAGGCCAGCACAAGTACCACATTTTCCATTTTTACTTTGATAGGAAAAGTCAGCTTTTTTGAGTCCGGCATCTTTTGCGGAATCTGTTTTTGAGAATACTGTCTTTAACTGATCAAGAATGCCGGTATAGGAAACAGGGGTACTCGATCTGCTTTGTTTCAGCGGCTCTTGATCAATAAGTAGTACTTCTGAAAATTGCTCCAATCCATTTACGGAAGTACATCCAACAGGTCGGTTTTTTAACCAAGAATTATATAGTACCTCTTTAATTAGGCTAGATTTTCCACTTCCGGAAACACCTTTGATCGCGGTTATCTGCCGGGAGTAAAAGCTTACATCAATGTCTTTAAGATTGTTTGCAAATGCTCCTTTTACGCCAAAGAGAGCACCGTTTTTATTGTGTTTGTTCAGGAGGGATGGGCGTTGATTTTGCAGTAATTGGTAAGTCACGGAATGCTTCGCATTGGCAATGTCGGAAACCTTGCCTTGGTAGATCACCTCACCGCCTGAATTCCCAGCACCAGGCCCCATTTCAATCAGGTAGTCAGCATTTTGAATGAAAGACGGATCATGCTCAACCACCACCACCGTGTTTCCATTTGCTACAATGCTTTTTAATACTTTTGATAAAACGGCGACCTGCCCTTCATCCAAGCCTATGGTGGGTTCGTCCAAAACATAGATAACGCCAAACAGGTGTGTAGACAATTGGCCAGCCAGCGTAACCCGCTGTCGTTCCCCGCCGGAAAGTGTGCTTACCGTTCGATCCAGGTTTAAATAACCCAGTCCAAGGTCGACAATCGTCTGCAACGATGCAGTGACAGCGGGTAGCACCACTTTGCTGATGGCCAAAACAACCGGATCTAGTTTGTGATCTACACGCTCCATCAATTCAAGGGCCGATACAATGCTCAATTGAGAAAGCTCATGAATGTTTTTTCCTAGAAATGTTGTGCTTAATAATTCCGGTTTTAATCGACTTCCCTGGCAGGTTGGACACACGACATCATGCAGTAATTCCTCTAAGGCCCTGATGTTTTTGTTATGGCGTTTTCGCTGATACTCCTCATCTATATAATTGCAGAACCCTAGCCATTTTGCCGATAATACCTGTGTTCCGGTTCTGGATTTGGTCGTAAAATTCCAGGTGACATTCCATACGGTATCACCGGTTCCATACAGTATGATGTCCTTTACCTCTTCTTCCAGTTGTTGCCAAGGACGGTCGATATCCAATTGCTGTTGTTGGGCTACTTCTTTGAGTGTTGCCATGAATTGGCCATTCACATCAGCGTAATAAGCAATAGCCTTGTTCACGGATAGCGCACCCTCAAAGATGGACTTCTCCCGAGCAACGACGACCTCATCGGGATCGCATCGGCGTTGCATACCGAGGCCTTCACACTCCGGGCATGCACCTAAATGATGGTTGAACGAGAAGTGCTGAGCCGTATAGGTTTTTCCTTCCTGCTGAGCAATCCTGGAATACAATAACCTAAAGGCATCGTACACACCTGAAAGTGTACCTACCGTTGATCGTTTGGAAGGCGTTCCTCCCTTTCTATTGATCCCAATAGCGGGCCCCAAACCAGAAAAGGAAGCGATTTTTGCTTCACTGTTTTGTTGAAGAAAACTCCGATTATAGGTAGATAAGGACTCTGTAAAGCGGGCATTGGATTCGGCAAACAACGTATCATATACCAACGATGATTTCCCACTTCCTGAAACCCCGGTGACGACGGTCAACTGATTTTTAGGAATACGAACGTCAATGTTTTTCAGGCCGTGCGTCGTTACGCCATTCAGAATGATCTCCTTATTAATAAAGCTATTTTGTGAGACTGTCCGCCCAATGGTGTTTTCCCCGATTGCTAATGATTGCAAATCATTAGTAATAAAACCTCTGCGTCTTTGCGTCTCTGCGCGAATATCCTTCTTGTCTTCATACCCCTGATTGATTCTAGAAACTCCCTGATAAACAACCTCACCTCCGCTTGCGCCACCTTTGGGGCCGAGTTCTATATGCCAATCGCTCCAGCCAATAATCGCTTCGTTTTGCTCAATACAAACGATAGTATTGCCCTTCTGCTTGATGCGGTCGAACAATAGAAGTAGTGTTTTGATATCATCGTGATGCAAGCCAATACTCGGTTCAATGATCACATATAAGGTGTCTCCTGTATCCTTTTTCTGTAGCTGATTGGCAATCTTAATGCGTTGCGCTTCTCCTCCTGAAAGGGTGGTGGAGGACTGCCCCAGTGTCAGATAGCCGAGCCCTATCTCTTGTAGTATTTTGAGCCCCGTCAGTACTTTTTTCTGATCTTCAAAAAAGACCAGGGCTTCATTGATGGATAATTTATAGGCATCCGCAATAGACAATCCATTGTACCTTATCTGAAGGGTTTCGTCATTAAATCGATCACCGTTGCAGGTGCCACACACCAAGTCTACATTGCCCAAAAAGTGCATGCCAATCTGCGTTTTTTCAGCACCCTGGCACGTTTCACACCTTCCTCCTTTATTATTGAAGGAGAAGCGAGATTTGGTGAATCCTTGCGCTTTTGATTCGGGCAGACTAGCGTAGAGGTCACGAATATGATCTGACAATCCTAAATAGGTGGCAGGATTACTGCGCGGTGTTTTTCCTATGGGAGAATGATCTATAAAGATCAGTTTGTTAATCGTATCAGTGTTTTCATGACTGGTCAGCTTGGCGGGTTTATCGAGGTCTATTCCCAATTGCTGTTGGACGACCCTCATCAAAGTACCTTTTACCAAGCTAGACTTTCCGGCACCTGACCGTCCACTGACTACATTGAGTTTTCCAAGCTGAAATTCAACGTCAATACTTTTCAGGTTTCGTTCTTGGCATCCGACAAGGCGAATCGAGCCACTTGATGCTTTCTCTTTTGAATTTTCATCAGCAATTTTCGATGATTGTAAATCGTCTAAAATTAAATCTCTGCGTCTCTGCGACTCTGCGTGATTATACTTAATCGCTCTGTAGGTAGGACTAACCTCCTTCAATTCCTCCTGCTGCAAAAACGCTGAAAACGCACCATTAAAGATAAGTTCACCGCCATTGACGCCAGCCTCCGGGCCAATTTCAATGATATGATCGGCACTGGTTATGGTGTCAAGATCATGTTCCACAACAATGACAGTATTTCCTTTTTTGACCAGTTGTTTAAAATGATAAATCGACCGCTCGTTTTCTTCGGGGTGTAACCCTATAGAAGGTTCATCAAAAACGTAAAGCACATCGCTTAAGGGAACCAATATTTGGTTGGCCACTCTAATCCGCTGAATCTCACTGGCACTAAGTGATTTCGAAGAACGATCCAAGGTCAAATGCCCCAAGCCCAAATCTTCCAATAAATCAACTTGAGCCTCTATCTTTTCGATGATTTCACGCGCGACACCTTCCCAGGTATTTGACTGAATCCAGGATTTCAGCGTGTTCAGTTCCAAGGTCACAATTTCGGCTATTGATTTCCTTTGAACGGTAACACTTAGGGCATCGTCATTCAATCGCGTACCATTACACGATGGGCAGGTCACCGCACGCACATACTTGAGAATATTGGCATTCCGATCTTTTCTGAGAATATCAGACATAATCGGAATCATTCCTTTGTAATATCCTTCTTCCCGTGGTTTGGCTTTGATTCCTGTCCATTTCAACCGTGATTCAAGGCTGTGTTTACCAAAAGGAACTTTGATCTTATCACTTCCATACAAAACCACCTTGCGTTGCTGGTCGGTCAGTTCCTTCCATGGAATATCGACACTGAAGCCTTCTGCTTCACACACTTGATTCAGTACGTCAATCGTCACCTGTGAATACATGATATACCCATTGGGTAGTGTTGGCGCGAGTGCACCTTCTCTGATTGATTTTTCTGGAAAAACAACGAGGCGGTTAAGGTCTATTTGTTCTTCCTTACCAATGCCATTGCAACGTTTACATTTACCAACGGCTGAATTGAACGAAAAGAGGGCACGAGAAAGCTCCATGTTTTTATCAGAAACTCCTGTCCTTGCAAATAACAAGCGGAGCAAATCATAGATATCCGATAGGGTTCCAACAGTAGAACGCGTATGTATTCCTGTCGTACGCTGCCCAATTGCAATCACGGGAGAAAGGCCTTCAATCTCATCGACCTCCGGGCGGCTCAGTTTTCCCATAAACTGACGAGAAAAAGAGGGTAGCGTTTCAAAATACCTGCGTTGCCCTTCTTTTGCAATGATCTCAAAAACAAGGCTAGATTTCCCTGACCCTGATATTCCAGTCACAACGATTAATTTGTTGTGCGGAATACGTAGCGAAATGTCTTTCAGGTTGTTCGTCCTTGCTCCTTGAATGACTATTTCCAGATGTGGTTTTGATGGCATCCCGCAAAGTAATGAAAATGGCGGGCTATATTTACTGTTGTGCGACCCCATCCTAGGCAGGTCTTATCATTTTTCTGTAATATCCTACCTCGCTAGCGTGTGTGGGTTTCGCTCTTGACTTTCATAGCGATGGTTTCCATCAACCACCCCTAATACCTCCTCGGTTGGTCATTTTCATCTTCCTCGATATCAAAGAATTTATCATTCTCCTGGCGTTCTACAGAACTGTCGATTTGGTCCATTACATCGAGGGCATGTTGGTAAAACTCCTGGAAGACAGGCCATACGCGTTGGCCGGCAGACCAGGCGTATTCCGGAATGGGCTGTAACATGGTATAGGTAATAGAATCTTCCTTGGTATCTGGGTCAATCATCCTGGAATTATCGGCAAAAGAAACGAGTACACTGTAGAGGAAAACAAAGAAGAACATGGAGATTCCTCCCCCCATGATTTGGTTGATGAAATTGATATTGACTGCTTCCAGCATGTTCTCCAAACCGTTGGCGAGCATTCGAAACATAACCAATGTAAGGATAAACGTAAGCAGAAAAGCCGCAGGTAGCATGATTGTTCCTGGGCCATCAATCCATTCTTGAAGCATAGTAGATACCGTAGGACTGAATTTGGCTGCAGCCATAAACCCAAATAAAAAGGAGATCGTGGTGAGCACCGTCTTGATGATCCCCCGCGAATAACCTACCCAGAAACCGTAGAGTGCGATAACCGCACAAATAACGTCTATGATCATTGGTGATCTGTTGTTTTGTATTCTTTATTATTGAACAACCTTGCGACGCTGATGATGACTCAAAGATGCGAATATTTAAGTAAGTGATTAAATTCTTTAGACGAAAGCGTGGAAATTAGCGTTCAACCTTTTTATAAAACAAGAGGAGGTCAGCAAAAGTAATCTGCTGAATAGTTGCGTTTTGTTCCTTATCTTTGATTTCCAAATTGTAAAAATTCCCAAAAATGATGAGATCTCTTTTAACTACTGCATGTCTTTTAGCGCTGCCTTTTTTGGCGGCTGCGCAATCTGGTTCACTAGATAAAATTTTTATACTAGGTACCGAAGAACAACGCTATGAGCAGCTGACTTCTTCCTATAGCCAGTCTTTGCTTGAAGCTTCTGCTGGTGACATCACCAAAGCCTTTGAAGGTTGGTTGGATATGCAGCAGGCGATGGATAGCTACGCCAATAGCCAGAATTTTGACCTGAATGGCGTTCGCCTTTGGTTGCACGTATTCTGGGCCGAAAACGGACAAATTGACCAGGTGGGATTCCTACTACGTCCCGATTCTCGCTTGGTTGATGAAGGCGAAATCAAGGTGCTTCTAGCAGGCTTTGTTGAGCAATACCGCTTGCCGATCCAGAGTAGCAAAAAGTTTAACCATTATACGGGTGCTGCTTTCCCTACCTTGTCTCAGCGTAGAGGCAATTGATGTGAGCTTGCCTTTCCTGGTTTGATGATATGCCATGTACTTTTTTACGCTGTGTTAGAGCGTATTGGGGACTTGCTGCGGCTGATAACCAACACTTTATGGTATGGCTTCGCAGCGAAATGATCATTTGCCTGCGGTGATCATTCTGTTGGTCCTCGTAGTTGTAGTACTTCCTCGAAGTTGGTCCGCCAAACTCGCATTTAGACTGCTTGCCAGAACCATAAATCATTGATTACCAAATCTATTTCAAACAAGCTCTTAGAATAGTACGTTTGGTGGAGACTAACCTGAGAAAATGATCCCGATTATCGCTTTAAGTAGCATAATCGGGATTGTTTTTTCCTATATGTATAGTCTTTTGCCCTTTAAGGTTTTGTAAATTTGATTTATAAAACTTCAAGTATGAAAAAGTGCCATAGTATTCTTTCCACGCCTTTTTGGGTGTCCTTGTTAATTTTGGGACTGTTTTCCTGTACAACAGGAGGACAAGTTACCGAAGCATCAGCTACTTTGATCGAGCTAGAAGAAATTACCATTGCTGATATCCAGGAGGCTTATGCAGCTGGAACTTACAGCATTCAAACACTTACCCAAGCTTACGTGGATCGCATCGCAGCTATTGATGATGCGGGACCAATGCTGAATTCAGTAATTATTGTAAACCCTGATGCTCTCGCTATTGCTGCTAAGCTGGATGCCGAGCTGGCAGCTGGTAAATCTCGTGGCCCAATGCACGGCATCCCTGTCATCCTGAAAGACAATATAGATACCCACGATAAAATGCCTACAACGGCAGGTTCGAGGGCTTTGGCCAATTCCTTTCCGTTACAAGACAGCTATTTGGTGAAGCAACTTCGCGAAGCCGGGGCCATTATTCTGGGGAAGGCCAACCTGAGCGAGTGGGCCAACTTTCGTGGAGAAATGTCCTCTAGTGGCTGGAGTGGCGTAGGTGGCCAAACAAAGAACCCTTATGTGCTTACACGTAATCCTTGTGGGTCTTCTGCGGGTTCGGGAGCTTCGGTATCGGCCAATTTAGCGGTAGTGGCCGTTGGGACAGAAACGAATGGTTCCATCGTTTGCCCTTCCCATGCCAATGGCGTAGTGGGCATAAAACCAACAGTGGGCTTGATTAGCCGTAGTGGTGTCATTCCTATTTCCTTTACACAGGATACGCCTGGCCCGATGGCCAGAACAGTTAGAGACGCGGCCATTGGTCTGGCTGCCATGATCGGTATTGACCCAGCCGATAGTAAAACCCTCGATAGCGAGAATAAAACTTACGACGATTATACCCAATTCCTTAATGCTGATGGTTTGAAAGGAAAGCGAATTGGTATCTACACTGGTCCAGCCGGGGCTAATTTTAAGGTAGATTCCGTTTTTGCAGAAGCAGTAGCATTTATCAAGTCGCAAGGTGCAGAAACGATTGAGATTGAGGATATTGCTCCCCGGCAGGTTGGGGGCTTGTCTTTTGAGATAATGCTCTTTGAGTACAAAGATGGCCTCAATAAATATTTTGCCAGTCTGGGGCCTGATGCGCCTGTTAAAACAGTGGAAGATTTGATTGCTTTCAACAAGCAAGATGATGTCGAATTACAATATTTTAATCAGAAATATCTGGAAATGGCGCAGGAGAAAGAGGATCTAACCTCAGTGGCTTACCAAGAAACATTAGCAGAAATGCTGCGTCTGAGCCAAGAAGAAGGCTTGGATAAGGTGATGGAAGAGCACAACCTACACGCCATTGTAGCCTCTACTGGCAGCCCGGCCTGGACGACAGATTGGGTAAACGGTGATCACTTTCAGTTGGGCAGTTCTTCTCCGGCAGCCCGCGCAGGATACCCCAATATCACGGTTCCTATGGGCTTTGTGGGCGAACTTCCCGTAGGTATGTCCATCTTTGGACAAGCTTGGACGGAACCCTTGCTCCTGGAAATTGCCTACGCCTTTGAGCAAGGAACCAAGCACCGGAAAGCACCGAAGTTTTTGGAAAAAGATTAGGCGTAAGCCGCTAAATCAAATTGATTCAGGATAGTTGCGCAAGGACACAAAATATACTTACTTTTGCGCTGCCTTCAGCCAAAAGCAATGAATTGGTTGGCTATCCTAACCAGATTAGCCTGCCAAGTAAGAAACAATCTCCAAACCCCTTAATTTAAAGGACATGATTAAGATTCTCGCCAATGATGGTATTCATCCAGATGGAAAGACGTTGCTGGAAGAAGCCAACTACCAGGTTGACACTGAAAAAGTAGCCCAGGAAGATTTGATGGAAGTACTGCCATCTTACGATGCTATCATCGTAAGAAGTGCTACCAAAGTTCGTAAGGAGCTGATCGACGCTTGCCCCAACTTGAAAGTGATCGCACGTGCTGGTGTTGGACTAGATAATATTGATGTTGATTACGCACGTGATAAAGGAATCGCGGTTTACAATACCCCAGCTGCTTCGTCGCAGTCGGTTGCGGAATTGGTATTTACGCACATGTTCAGTCTAGCGCGCTTTGTTCACCGTTCCAACCGGGAATTGGTAGCTGATGATGCTAACTTCAAGGCGTTGAAAAAAGCGTACTCAGAAGGCACACAGCTACGTGGAAAAACATTGGGAATTATCGGTTTTGGTCGTATCGGCCAGGAAGTTGCCCGCATTGGTATCGGCATGGGTATGAATGTATTGGCTTCTGACCCTATGGTAGATGAGGCGGATATCGATATCATGCTTTACGCAACTAAAAGCATTCGCCTTACGGTAACTGTTGAAACAGTAGACTTCGAGGAAGTACTTGCTCAATCTGATTTTATCACGTTTCATGTGCCTAGCGTAGGCCGCGCGTTGATAGGAAAAGATGAGATCGCCAAAATGAAAGACGGTTCTTTCATTATCAATACTGCCCGCGGTGGTATCGCTGATGAAGATGCTTTACTGGAAGCCTTGAAGAGTGGTAAGTTAGGTGGTGCAGCCTTGGATGTTTTCGTAAACGAACCAACACCTAATCCAGAATTGCTACAGCACCCAAGTGTATCGGTAACTCCTCATATCGGAGCGTCTACCGTTGAAGCTCAAGCTAATATTGGCCGGGAACTCGCGGATAAAATCCTCGAACACTTTGGTGCGTTGGATTAAGTTTTTTTTTTAAAAGCATGAGTCAGGCCAAAATCCAGGCTGACTTTAATTTAGAAAGGTCATTATAATAGCTGAAAAGAATGATTTATCTGACTTTTTGTACGAAACCCCATGATTTCATTAATAGAAATCACGGGGTTTCGTTTTTAACGATAAGCTTTGCGGTTGGTCAGCACGGATTTTGATGACAATCAAAATTCGGGATGATTCATGCTTAAAAACTACCTGATCATTTTCATGAAGGTGCCCACAAACCAGTTAGAATCTGCTTTGGTGAGGGTATCCAGGGTAGAGTCTGCTTTACTACTGAATAGTTTGATATCTTTGATGACTTCTGCGAAAGCTTCGCCCTCTTTGCTTTCGTCTGCTACGCTCGATAATTCATCCAGAACTTTTAGCATGGGCTCAAGTTCTCTTTTCTTTCGCTGAGTGATAATACACTTCACGACCTCCCACATATCTTTTTCGGCAATAAAAAACTCTTTCCGTTCCCCGGGTTTAAGCTCTTTGAATACCAGGCCCCAATCAATAAGTGCCCTGATGTTCATATTGGCATTGCCACGAGAAATCTGCAAATCTGCCATGATTTCATCCGCCGAGAGTGCCTCGGGAGATATCAATAGCAATGCATGGATTTGAGCCATGGTACGATTAATACCCCAGCTAGAGCCCAATGCGCCCCAGGATTGTAAAAACTTTTGTTTGCCTTCGTCTAGCGTCATGATATCAAATCGTATTCGTAGATTTCAGAAAATTGTGAAATCTTATGCGATTATAATAAAAAAATAGGGTTAAATGTTTAAAAACGGCAATTTAGCTACTTTCGCTGTTAAGCGTTTTTTGCCTGCAATGATGAATATTTCGGTTCCAGGAGTGCGATATTCTGTGGGAACATAGCCCATCCCGATAGGGTGCCCCAAGCTCGGCGATTGTGTGCCGCTGCTCACTTCACCAATGGTTTCGCCATCACTATTTTCAATGATATAACCGTGACGAGGGACCCTCCGTTCTTCAATGGTAAAACCTACCAAACGATTTTTTAGCCCGGCTGCTTTTTGAGCTACCAGGAAGTCCCGAGAGATAAACTCACCCTTGTTAAGTTTAGTGATCCAAGCGAGGCCTGCTTCCAGTGGGCTAGTCGTATCTGTCAGATCATTGCCGTAAAGGCAATAACCCATTTCCATACGTAGCGTATCGCGAGCACCTAAACCAGCTGGGGCGATGCCGTGTTCCTTTCCTGCCTCCATAACAGCATCCCAGAGGATACCAATCTTGTCGGCATCAGCATAGAGTTCAAAACCGCCGGAACCAGTATAGCCGGTAGCAGAAATAATTACATTGTCAACACCAGCAACAGTACCTTTGGTAAAGGTGTAGTACTTGATGGAGGACAAATCAGTGGTTGTAAGCTGCTGAACAATAGCCGTTGCGGCAGGGCCTTGAACAGCAATTAAACCCGTCTGATCAGAGATGTTGATCAAGCGGGTATCAAAAGTATTGAGCTCAAAAAGCCAGCGCCAATCTTTTTCAATATTAGCACCATTGACCACCAGCATATAGGACCGTTCTCCTTCAGAGCAATTGTCCTCAGCCAGCCGGTATACCAATAGGTCATCTACAATTCCTCCTTCTTTGTTGGGGAAGCAGGAGTACTGGGCTTGCCCAATTTCCAGTTTACTGGCATCATTAGAGGTGACGTACTGAACGAAATCCAGGGCTTCTTTGCCTCTTACGATGAATTCGCCCATGTGGGAAACATCAAAAATACCGGCCTTTTCTCTTACCGCAAAGTGTTCTTCTTTGATGCCGCTGTAGGAGATAGGCATATAGAAACCGGCAAATTCTGCCATCCGTGCCCCCAGGGCCTCGTGACGATCTTTTAATGGTGTTGACTGCATGAATCTAATACTTGTAGTTGGTGAGGGCTAAAATTATTCTTTCAAAAACCTGGCTTCCAAAATGCGGTCGCCTTGTTGTATTTTATGAATGATGTCCATTCCTTGTTCTACTTTCCCGAAGAGGGTATACCTTCCGTCAAGATGAAGGGTAGGGGAGTGGGTGATAAAAAACTGAGTGCCTTCGGTATCTCTACCCGCAGAGGCCATTCCGAGCATTCCCTCCGTATCATAATGAATAGGAGAAAACTCCGAACGGATACTGTAATCGAGGCTGCCGTAAGCATCGCCACTAGGGCTTCCGCCTTGAATGACAAAATTAGGAACAACGCGATGAAAAGCTTTGTTTTTCAAGAACCCATCCTTGGTCAGTTGAGCCAAGTTGGCGACCGATCCGGGAGCAACATCTGGCCACAAAACAAGGACTGCTTCTCCCTCATCGGTTTTGAGCGATAGCCGTGGTTGTGCGCCAATACTGGTAAGGAGCTTCCAATCAATAGGATGATTGAATTTTGGCTGAATAGGTTCAAACGTAGAAGTACCATTCAGGTAGTCAATGGTTTGCCCCAATTCGTTGTAGCTCTCTACCATGGCTGGTAGTTCGAGTTCATCAAGAACGCGATTTAACACCTCCAAACTATCCAGAAATGGTCGGTAATCGCGTTTTTCGGAGCGTAAAGCCAATGATGCAATGGCTACGGGGCCAGGTCTTTTGCTTTTGATGGCCTCCATAAAATAACTTGCCAAGTCTTGGGTTACTCTTCTTGTGCTAAGGCCAAAGAAGCTGGTGAAATCATCACGGTCTCCAATTTGCTGCAAAGCTTCTATGGCTGCCGACTGTACAATAGGATCGTTGGCTGTTTGGCTTTCGCGGAAGATGTATCGGTAATTCCAGGCAAACTCGCCAAGTGCTCTTAGAATCATTGCTTTTTCGTAAGCAGAAGAGGAATTGATGTACCGCTGGCGTAATTCAAAGTTGATAGCATCCCTAAATTCGGTGCGATAAGCAGGTAGGTGCCGGTTAGCAACCTGATAGAGGTCCAAATGAATAGGGGTTGGCAAACTATCTTTCGCAAAGCGCCACCATTGGGCGGCGTCTTCGGGGGTAGAATTTTCCAGCAGGTACTGAGCTGCTCGGCGGGCTACATGTTCGTTGCGGTCGCGGAGTGCTTCCGTAATGAGGGTACGGCAACTTTCATAAGGGAAATTGGACAAGGCCCGCAGGATATTGCATTTGACGCGGTAGTCTCTTTCTTTCTGGTACTGACCAATGAGGCTGGTGAGCGCTTCGCCTCGTTGAGTTTTACCCAAAGCAATAGCCAGCGCCATGCGAACATTTGCACTGTTACTTTGCTCAAAACCTGCACGTAATTTGGGAGCAGCCAGCGAATCAAAGGTTGAAGGAACACGAGCCAGGTAGTTGGCTGCGATGAGTTGCACGCTTTCTGGATACTGAGATTTACAGCCCAGCTCCAGCATTCGTTTTGTACCCAGTGGGGAAACAAGGTCGCGAAGGCCCATTCGGTAAATACCCCAGGCTTGTCCTTCAAGCAATGCTGTATCCACGGGCGTGTAAGTGGTTACAGAACTGAGTTGTTCGAGCGTAGGAAAATCACCACATTTACCTACTGCTTCCAGGATTGCCCGCTGTGACATGGCGTGTACCATCGCTGTATCTTCCTGCATGAAGCCTCGAATAAGGTAAGGTAACGCTCGTACATCCCCTAACTGCCCCATAGCAAAGGCTGCGATGGTTCGTACTTCTTCAACAGGGTCACCCAATAGCCGGGCGAGGCTATCCACTGCATCAGGAGTATCCATACTTCCAAAAGCACGGGCGGCAAGGTAGCGATAGGTAGGGTTAGGATGGTAAAGCATCGGATAGAGATCCTCGACTTGCCGCAAATCCTGCCAATCACTGATACGCTGGAAGAGAGAATCCTGAACGTCAATGTTGATGGTCGTAATGATCTCTTCGTCTTGCGGAGGTACACAGGCACCCCAAAAGAGCGCTATGAATAAGAAAAACAATAAAGAAAAACTTGCTTGCTGAGTGTTATTCATCGCCAAAATCCGGTTCATTATTAATGTCAAAACCTCCGCCATCATCAAATTCATTGTCTTCAAGAGGTGCATTAGGGTTCAGGTAGGAATCACAATCCAACTCAATCCCCAGGTTGCCTGGTGGACGATAGAACGTTTTATTGAAATCCCAATGGAGGCTTTCTTCGTTTTGTACCGCTTCCAAAAAGCCGAGAACCATAGGCTTCGCCATATAGGCACCCTGGCCATAAGACAAGCTTCGGAAGCTGATCCAACGGTCGTCACCACCCACCCAGCAGCCAACGACTAAATTAGGTGTAATACCCATAAACCATCCATCTGCATGTTCGTTGGTAGTACCCGTTTTGCCACCAAATTGGCCTTTTATTTTTCCGCGGAAGCCGGATGCATATTGCAGCATTTCGACCATCGCAAAGTTGGCCTCAGGGCGAATAGCTTGCTTCTCCGTAGGGACACCCTCGTAAATCAAGCGTCCAAAGCGATCTTCTATCCGCAAAAGGTAAGTAGGCTCATTATAGATGCCGTTGTTGGCAAAAGTAGTATAGGCGCCTACCATTTCCTGTACCGATAGATCTACGGCACCCAAACAGATAGAAGGAGTCTGTGGAATAATGTCTTTCGGAATGCCCATTAGTGCTGCCTTATCACGCACTGGTTCGGGGCTGCCCAATTCTCTCATCAAAGTAACAGAAATGGTATTTTTCGAAAGCCGCAGCCCATCCTTGAGCGTCAATAACTCGCTGGTGTATTTTCCGTCGGAATTTTTAGGGGTCCAAGGCTGCTGAAGATAAAAACGTCCGTCGCCGGGCTTGATTGTCACAGGTACATCCATGTATTGCTGGCAGGGCGAAATACTCTGCAAGTCAATAGCGGTAGCGTACACAAATGGCTTAAAGGTAGACCCTACCTGACGGCGAGTATTGGTATTTGCGTGATCGTACTGGAACCATTGGAAATTCACACCACCTATCCAAGAACGCACATAACCCGTCTGAGGCTCTACAGACATCATCCCTGTTTGGAGAATCATCTTGTGGTACCTCACAGAGTCCAAGGGGGTCATCGTCGTATCGGCGGCCATTTCGTCATTGTAGTATACAAAAACGCGCATCTCTGTAGGCGTGTTGAATTCCTTATCAGCGGCTTCTTGCAACTTGGCCCATTGTGCTTTCAGTTGGTCAAACTTCTTGCTGCGAATCACTCTGCGATACTTGTTAGCAAGGCTAGAGCTGATCATGCCATCGTTAACCAATTCCTTGAGAAGACCGGGTTTATTGCTCTCTTCAACAACGCGCTCTACCTCACGGTCATCGTTGTGGAAGGTCAGATCGGTTTCTTCATTCAGTAGCTTGGTGATCTCTGAGAGATAGAAGGTGCGTAACTTTTGGTAGCGATCAGAAGCCCGAATATTTTTGGTGAGGCTAGCCTGGCGGCGCTCAATAGGCACTTCTGTTTCTGTACCATATTTGTAGTCCCAAGGGTCTCTCTTGTTCCAATGCTTAAAGAAAGTACCTTGCAACTTGCCCATGTGTTTGGTCATCGCCTCTTCTGCCAGCCGCTGTACGGTAGGGTTGATGGTGGTGTAGATATTTAAGCCATCACGGTAAATATCGTAAGGTGTTCCATCGGATTGAAGGTATTCCGGGCGGTTCAGGATGTCTTTGACGTTCTCGGCCAATACCATCCGGAAGTAAGGTGCTAGTCCGTCGACGTGGGTCTGGCTAGTGGCTTTAAGCCCTAGTGGAAGCTGTCGATATTCGTTGTACTCCTCACTACTCAGGAATCCAGCTTTTTCCATCTGGCTCATCACTACTTCCCGCCGCTGCTTGGTGCGTTCCTCAAAGCGGCGTGGGTTAAAGAAGGATGCGTTTTTGAGCATTCCTACCAGCATCGCACTTTCCGGGATAGTGAGATTTTCAGGCGATTTGCTAAAATAAATTTCAGCTGCTGCACGAATTCCCTTGGCATTATTGATAAAATCATAACGATTAAGGTACAGGGCAATGATCTCCTCTTTGGTATACTTACGCTCCAGGCGTACAGCAATGATCCACTCCTTGAGCTTTTGAGACAATCGCTCAGATAAACTACGGGCTGCTACCCCAGTGAAGAGTAGTTTTGCTAACTGCTGAGAAATGGTACTGGCTCCACCTCTACTCCCCATAAAAGCAATCGCTCTGGCTAGTCCGTAAAAGTCAATGCCAGAATGTTTGTAATAGCGAATATCCTCGGTAGCAATCAATGCTTGTATAAGGTGTTCTGGTAGTTCTTCGTATTCTACAGGAACCCGGTTTTCGGTATAGTACTTACCCAAAATTTCGCCGTTTTCGGCAAAAACTTGAGAAGCCAGGTTGGTTTTAGGGTTCTCCAATTCAGCAACCGAAGGTAAGTTGGTGAATGACAGACCCAAGAATAGCAGTACGCCGGCGATGAGCCCTGCGAACAGTAGCCGCCACATCCAGCTTACAATCTTTTTGTGACGAGGATTATCATGGTCATTTAACCATTGATCAATCAATTTGCGCATAGATATAGTGATGTATTTAAGGCAATAGAGTCGCAAGATACGAGATTCTATAAGATCTGTCATCGCTCTCTGCGTAGCTGTTGGTAACTTTTGCGTAGTTGTTGCTAAAAACGAAACTATCGGGCAAACCTTATTGTTGATCTAGGCAGTTTATTTTACTGATTTTTACCTGATAATAGCACAATAAGCAGACGAATGTCGCAAGCAAAGAGAAAGCCTCACGGCCCGAACGATAAACCCCAGTCCTGGCGCGAGCAATTTGGGGCACTACGTCACCTTCCCCCTTTTTTCAAGATGATTTGGCAAACGAGTCCTTCTCTCAGTGTCGGGAATGCCGTTTTGCGCCTGATCAAGTCGGTATTGCCACTGGCAATGCTTTACATTGGCAAAGAGATCGTTGATGAAGTGATCTTTTTAATGGACGCACAAAGTGCTTCCCAGCAATACCTGTGGACGCTGGTAGGCGCAGAGTTGGTGTTGGCGATTTTGTCCGATCTCCTCTCCAGAGGAATCAGCTTATTGGATGGTTTACTGGGTGATTTATTTGCAAATTCTACCAGTGTCAAACTGATTCGCCATGCTGCGGAGCTGGATTTGTACCAATTTGAGGACCCCGACTTTTACGACAAACTCGAACGGGCCCGCCGCCAAACAACGGGGCGCACCGTGCTGATGTCGCAAGTATTGTCACAGGCCCAGGATTTGATTACCATCATCTCACTGGGTGCGGGCCTGATTGCCTTCAATCCCTGGTTGATTCTGTTGCTCATCTTGGCCGTTATTCCTGCCTTTATTGGTGAAAATTATTTCAATCAACGCAGCTATTCCCTCACCCGTAGCTGGACCCCCGAACGCCGGGAGCTGGACTACCTGCGTTATATTGGTGCCAGCGACACGACGGCCAAGGAGATCAAGATTTTCGGCCTCTCCGATTTTTTGGCCCAGCGTTTTGAAGACCTTTCCTGGAATTACTATCGGGCCAACCGCAAGTTGAGTATCAAGCGGGCAAGTTGGGGCTCGATGCTCTCTGCATTGGGGACGCTGGCCTATTACGGAGCCTATGTTTTTATTTTGTTGCAAACAGTAGGTGGCCTCATTACGGTAGGTACCCTCACCTTTTTATCAGGTGCTTTCAACCGGATGCAGGGGCAGTTGCAGGGCATGATGAGCCGCTTTTCTAATATTGCCGGGCAGGCACTCTACCTTCAAGATCTCTTTGATTTTCTGGCGATCCGCCCTTTGATTCGCAACAAAGAGCAGTCGCTGCCTTTCCCGGAGCAGGTTCGTGATGGTTTTCGTTTCGAGAACGTCAGTTTCCAGTATCCTGGAGTGGAGCAGTTTGCCATCCGCAATCTTTCTTTCCACCTGCGAGCGGGGGAGAAGCTGGCTTTGGTGGGCGAAAATGGCGCAGGGAAGACCACGTTGGTCAAGCTACTGGCCCGCCTCTATGAGCCATCTGAAGGGCGCATCCTACTCGAAGGTGTCGATCTGCGCGACTATGACCTGACCAGTTTGCGGGCCAACGTAGGCGTCATCTTTCAAGATTTTTTCCGCTATCAGCTGAAAGTCCGCGAAAATATCGCCGTAGGCCGCATCAGTCAGAACGAAGAAATGGCTATCATCGAAGATGCTGCTGAGAAGAGCTTAGCCGATAGCGTGATCAATGACCTTGCCGGCGGCTATGAACAGATGCTGGGCAAACGTTTCAAAGACGGCGTAGAACTCTCTGGTGGCCAATGGCAGAAGATCGCCCTCGCGCGTGCCTACATGCGCGACGCCCAACTCCTGATCCTGGATGAGCCGACTTCTGCGCTGGATGCCCGCGCCGAGCACGAAGTATTCCTCCGCTTCAGCGAGCTGATCAAAGACCGTACGGCTGTGCTGATCTCCCACCGCTTTTCCACCGTCCGGATGGCCGATCGTATCCTCTTTTTAGAGCACGGTACCCTCCTCGAAATCGGCACCCACGAGGAGCTGATCAAGCAGGATGGCAAGTATGCGGAGTTGTTTAGACTGCAAGCGCAGGGGTATCAGTAGGGGGAGATGGTTGTAGATTGATTGTTAGATGGTTTCGACTTGCGGATTTAGTGCAAGGTGCTAGGTGCGGTGTGCGGTTTCAAAATACTTCCGACTTCCGATTTTCCACCTCCGACTTTAGTACAACCTGCATTATTTAGGAGCCTCCCCGCCCTGCGGGACGGGGCGCTACGTTGCGTAGCTCGCTATTCGCTCGGCCCCCAGGAGGCCTGGGGTCTGGCCCTTACGGGGCCACTACTGCACATCGCTAGGCCAGGTTTGCATGTGTGGTTTTCGACCCCTGCCTGCTCGGCCGCCTCGCGGGCAGGGGAATATTCTCGACCCACCCAAACCCTCCCTGCATGGAGGGCTTTTTTGAGTTGGATTTATGGGGGGCTTTCCTTTTTGCGCATCACGCTCCTGTTAGTCTCCAGACTAACAGGAAATATCCCGCTGGTCCCCTGACCAGCGAGTGTAGCCCTAGCGTAAAGCGAAAAACTATCCCAGAAATAGGCACTCAAACCGAAGTCCCTCATGTCCTCCGCTGGCGGAGGTGTCACAAAGTGACGGAGGTGGCCAGCCGCCCGCGGTTAAGGCTGCGACTCTCGAATTTGTGAACCGATGCAACCAGCGGAGAACCCACCTCCGACCCTGACAGGCCACCTCCGCCCGAGCGGTTACCCACCCCCGTCTCTACGAGCCGACCCCGCCAGCGGGGTACATGGGCGGGCCGTGGCCCGCAGGTTTAGTCCCGATAGATAAAGGATCGTATCGGAAGAGTCGGAGGATGGAGCCCACATCTAACCCAGTGCGCAGGCCAGCAGGCCGGAGCTCGGGGCGCGGAGCGACCAAGGCCAAGGGATAGCAAGGAGCGGTAGCAACTGAATAGCCCGGTGCCGATCCCGTCTCGACTTTTTTAGTCGGGACGGGAGAAGGCATGGCCCCTGATGAAACGATGAGAGAACAATCTCTTGCTCGATCAGCAAAGTCCACTGCAAACCTCAACCGATTGACAGCTTATCCTTTTTCCCTTTCTTTTCCCCTCCAGTTTTGATTAGAGCTTGTTGGGAAATTT